>CALMRL010000133.1 GCA_937873345.1 uncultured Beijerinckiaceae bacterium
GACCGGCGACGAGCGCGCCGAGCCGCAAGGTGTGCAGTGCATTCATCGTGTAGACCCCCTCCTCATCCGCTCGGCTGTTGTTCCGCTCGAGGCGCCGCGCTCGAGGGCTGTCCACCCGTTCTCCCGGTGGATCGGAGAACAGAGCGTCGCGAGTGCGGCAAAGCTAAGACGCCAAGCTTGCGCGTGGCGGAACACCAGGGCGAGCAGGCCGCCGGCAAAAGTGGGATGCGGCAACATCCCCCTAATGTCAGGTATAGCGGACGTCAGCTTTGATTGACACCCGTCGAACTTGCCCTCTATCCTCCTCGGTGGGCGTAACGGCCGTCGCCATGGCGACGCCTAGGACGGGTTATCCAGTTTCATCAACGATCGTCGGATGATCTCGACGGTTGTTGCGGCCGGTTTTGCGGCCGAGCGTCGCAGGTTGGACTGCGCTGCGCTCGCTTGTCTATTCGACCGGGCCAACACGCGGCGCGGATGGATGATGGGTCCTGGAGAAGCACGCGCCGCGAACGGCGCGGTCGAGTGAGGCTCCGGCCTTTGGGGGGATCGGCATGCTGCATGCCTTCACGGGTTACGTCGACCTCGCGCAAGTCACGCTCTACGCCTTCTGGCTGTTCTTCGCGGCGCTGGTCTTCTACCTGCACCGGGAAAACAAGCGCGAAGGCTATCCGCTCGAAACGGAACGGCCGCGCAGCGCCCGCGTCGCCGTGCGCGGCTTTCCCGAGGTGCCGCCGATCAAGGTGTTCCGCTCGCACGACGGGCAGAAGTTCACCCAGCCCGAATACGGCCACGACCGCGCCGATGCGCCGGTGCGGCCGGCCGGCGAGTATCCGGGATCGCCCTTTGCCCCCGTCGGCGATCCGATGCTGACCGGCGTCGGCCCCGCCTCCTACGCCGCCCGCGCCGACGTCGTCGAGCGCGGCATGACGGGCCAGCCGATCCTGATGCCGCTGCGCAAGGCGGTCGCCCATTCCGTGGCGCCCGACGGGCCGAACCCGATCGGCATGACCGTTCTCGGCCGCGACGGCGAACGGGCCGGCACGGTCCTCGACATCTGGATCGACGAGGCGGAGTCGATCATCCGCTACCTCGAAGTCGAGCTTAGCCCCGCTGTCGGCGCGGGCACGCGGCTGCTGCCGATGGCGATGGCGCGGGTGCGCGGGTCCCGTCGCTTGATCAAGGTCGCCTCGATCATCGCCGGTCAATTCAACAACGTGCCTGTGACCCGCGGCGTCGACGAAGTGACGAAGCTCGAAGAGGACCGCATCGTCGCCTATTATGCCGGCGGCTACCTGTATTCGCAGCCGATCCTGCCGCGACCGCTGTTCGCCAAGCCGCTCTACCGCAAGGCCGCACCCTACCGCGGCGACAATCCCCGTGCCTCCGCGTCGAGCGTGCCGCCGGACTATCCCGCCAGCGCCGCCGAGCAGCCCGCCGTGCCGACCACACCCGGCCCGGAGGCGCGGCGATGAACGGCAAGCGCGCCCTCTTCTTCCCCGAAGGCTCGGAACGGATCGCGGCCGACGAAACGGTTCTGTGGCGCGGTCGCCCGCTCGTCGTCGGCCTCGCCGTGCGCTGCCTCAAGCTGCCGGTGCTTCTCGGCTACTTCGCCCTGCTCGCGCTGGTCGAGGCGGGACTGAGCTGGCGGGATGGCTCCGCTGCGGTCGCGACCGCGCTGGCCTATGCCGCCATCGGCGCCGTCGCCGTGGCCCTGCTGGTGCTGAGCGCGGCGGCGCTGTTCGCCGCAACGACGCGCTACGTCCTCACCGACCGGCGGCTGATCCTGATGATCGGCATCGCCCTGCCGATCGCCCTGACCGTGCCGCTGAAGCGGGTCGCCGCGGCCGGGCTGCGCCTCCATCCCGACGGCAGCGGCGACCTGCCGCTGGCGCTGGCGGAGGGCAAGCTCGCCTACCTCCTGATCTGGCCGCACGCTCGGCCCTGGCGATTCCGCACGCCCGAGCCGATGCTGCGCTGCGTGCCTGACGCCCAGGGCGTCGCCGCGATTTTGTCGCGAGCCCTCCTCGCCGCCGTCCCCAAGGGACAGGCCTGGCCGGTCGAGGCGCACGCTCGGGCGCGCCCCGCCGCTGAGCGTGACCTTGCCCCCCTTCCATCCCTGACCTGAGGAGCGGACCGCCATGGCCATGCTCTCCTTCGAGCGAAAATACCGCGTCCCCGGCGGCACGCTGATGGGCGGCGACCTGTTCGACTTCTGGGTCGGGCCGTTCTACGTCGGCGTCTTCGGCGTCACCACGATCTTCTTCTCCTTCCTCGGCACCGCGCTGATCCTCTACGGCGCGGCGATCGGGCCGACCTGGAATGTCTGGCAGATCAACATCGCGCCGCCCGACATCAGCTATGGCTTGCGGTTCGCGCCGCTGAAGCAGGGCGGGCTATGGCAATGGATCACGGTCGCCGCCACCGGCGCCTTCATCTCCTGGGCGCTGCGCGAGGTCGAGATCTGCCGCAAGCTCGGCATCGGCCTGCACGTGCCGATCGCCTTCGCCGTCGCCATCGGCGCCTATCTCACGTTGGAGGTGGTGCGTCCGGTGCTGCTCGGCGCCTGGGGCTTCGGCTTCCCCTACGGCATCCTTTCGCATCTCGATTGGGTGTCGAATACCGGCTACCAGTACCTGCATTTCCACTACAATCCCGCGCACATGCTGGCGGTGTCGTTTTTCTTCGCGACGACGCTCGCCCTGTCGCTGCACGGCAGCCTCGTCCTCTCCTCCGTCAATCCGCAGAAGGGCGAGCCGGTGAAGACGCCCGAGCACGAGAACACCGTGTTCCGCGACTACATCGGCTGGTCGATCGGCACGCTGGGCATCCATCGCCTTGGCCTGTTCCTGGCCCTGTCCGCCGGCTTCTGGAGCGCGGTCTGCATCGTCATCTCCGGTCCCTTCTGGAGCCGCGGCTGGCCGGAGTGGTGGGGCTGGTATCTCAACCTGCCGATCTGGCGCTGAGGGGATCGCGATGCCTGAGTACCAGAACATCTTCACCCAGGTTCAGCTGCGCGGGCCGCTCTATCCCGGCATTCCCCTGCCGGGGGTGGGCAACCGCGAGCGACGCGGCACGCCGTCCTTCAACACCTGGGCCGGCATCATCGGCGACGCCCAGGTGGGGCCGATCTACCTCGGCTTCTTCGGTCTGGCGTCGATCGCCTTCGGCTTCGCCGCCTTCGAGATCATCGGCCTCAACATGTGGGCGAGCGTCGGCTGGAGCCCGGTGCAGTTCGTGCGCCAGTTGCCCTGGCTGGCCCTGGAGCCGCCGGCGCCGGGCGCCGGACTCTGCGTGATCTGCCCATTGCAGCAGGGCGGATGGTGGCAGATCGCCGGGCTGTTCCTCACGACGTCGGTGCTGCTATGGTGGGTGCGCATCTACCGCCGCGCCAAGGCGCTCGGCATGGGCACCCACGCCGCCTGGGCCTTCCTGTCGGCGATCTGGCTGTTCCTGGTGCTGGGTTTCATCCGCCCGCTGCTGATGGGCTCGTGGGGCGAGGCGGTGCCCTTCGGCATCTTCCCTCATCTCGACTGGACCGCCGCCTTCTCGCTGCGTTACGGCAACCTCTTCTACAACCCCTTCCACATGCTCTCGATCGTCTTCCTCTATGGGTCGACGCTGCTGTTCGCAATGCACGGCGCGACGATCCTGGCGGTGAGCCGGCTTGGCGGCGAGCGAGAGATCGAGCAGATCGTCGACCGCGGCACGGCGTCGGAGCGTGCCGCCCTGTTCTGGCGCTGGACGATGGGCTTCAACGCCACGATGGAGTCGGTGCATCGCTGGGCCTGGTGGTTCGCCGTGCTCACCCCCCTCGTCGGCGGCATCGGCATCCTTCTCACCGGCACCGCGGTCGACAACTGGTACCTGTGGGCGGTGAAGCACGGCGTGGCGCCAGGCTATCCCCACTACGGCCCGCCGGTGGTCGATCCCGCCCTGCTGACGGGAGGCAAGTGATGAAGCTTCCGGGTGGCATCGGCCTGCGCATCGGCGCCGTGGTCGCCGTGGTCGCGGCGTGCTTCGTTATCTTCGGCACCTTCCACGGACCGCAGACCAAATCCGTGCAGCACGGCTACCGCGGCACCGGCATGGACCTCGTCTACGCCAGGGCCGAACTCGTCGCCGCCAGGGCCGATAACGGTCTGCCCGATGCCATCGACACGGTGGAGCCCGCGGGTCAGAAGTCGTCGGAAGTGTACCAGAACGTGCAGGTGCTGGGCGACATCGACGTCGCCGAGTTCAACCGGCTGATGGCGAGCTTCGCCGCCTGGGTGGCGCCCAAGGATGGCCCGCAGGCGGGCTGTGCATACTGCCACGGCAACGAGGGCAACTTCGCCTCCGATGCGCTCTATACCAAGCGCGTCGCCCGCCGCATGCTGCAGATGACCCGGCACATCAACGCCGACTGGCAGCCCCACGTGCAGAAGACCGGCGTCACCTGCTACACCTGCCACCGCGGCCAGCCGGTGCCGTCCTACGTCTGGTTCAAGAACCCCGGCCCGGCGTCGGGCATGGCGGTGCCGACTGCCGCCGGCGGCACGTCGAGCCTCCTGACCGATCCCTACACGCCCTACCTCGACGGCACGGCCGAGATCCGCGTCGCCTCGACGACGGCGCTTCCGGCCGGCGACCGACAATCGATCAAGCAGACCGAGGGCACCTATTCGCTGATGATGCACATGGCGAACTCGCTTGGCGTCAACTGCACCTACTGCCACAACACCCGCGCCTTCTCGAACTGGAGCCAGAGCACGCCGCAGCGGGTGTCGGCGTGGTACGGCATCCGCATGGTGCGCGACATCGACCGCAACTACCTCGAGTCGCTGCAGGACACCTTCCCCGTCACCCGGCTCGGGCCGCACGGCGACGTCGCCAAGGTGAACTGCACCACTTGCCACCAGGGCGCCTTCAAGCCGCTGCTCGGCGCCTCGATGGTCGGCAGCTATCCCGAACTGATCGCCTCGGGTTCGGAACCGCCCAAACCCCCGCACATGTGAGCCGCCTCACCTGTGAGCCTTTGCGCTTGCGGGCCGGACCGACTGCCGCAGGCCGTCCCTGAACCTTGGCCGGCGAGCCCCGTTGGCTCGCCACGCCGGCGCGCTCGTGACGTCGCCGGTCCACAGCAAGGAGCAGCCATTCCATGGCGAAGGCGAGCAAGCACCACGTCGGACCCAACGCGCAGGGCAAGGGCGACGGCGGCGGGGCGATGACGGAGATCGACAAGGACCTGATCGGCGAGAACATGGTCTTGTCGAACCGTGACAAGAGCCAGCACTCTCACGAGCGCGGCCTCGACAGCAAGACCATCGAGAACGAGCAGTTCCAGGACCAATCGGCCAATCGGCAGAAGGGGTAGGCCGGCGCCCTACTTTACCGGCGCGGTGTCGAACGGCGGCGTGCTCGACGGATCGCCGAGCAGCCGCCCCTCGCTCGTCCGACCGTACATCGACGTTGGCATGTCATGGAACGCTGCGCGCGTCGCCGCGACATCGCCGGTGAAGCGTGGGTCCTGCGGCCGCACTTGGCTGTCAACGTAGGTCGCGAGGTCCCATGCGTCCTGCGCGCTCAGCGTGCCGCCCTGGCCATAAGGCATGTTGGCGCGGATGAAGCCGGCGGCGTTCTTGACCGAGGCCATGCCGGCGCCCCAGTTGTAGGAATGCGCCCCCCAAAGCGGCGGCACAGCCACCGTGCCGTCCGACACTTGGCCCGCGCCGTCGGCGCCATGGCAGGCCGCGCACTTCCCGGCATAGGTCGCCTGGCCGCGGGCGTAATCCGGCGCCATCGCCGGCTTCGGCACCTCGGGATAGCCGCGCCCCTGCGGCTCTTCGCCGGTCGGCAGGCCCTTGGCGAGGAAGAAGGCGTAGGCCTGCAGCGCGACGAGCACGGGATCGCCCGGAGGCGGCTCGCGGCCGTTCATCGAGTAGCGGAAGCAGCCGCGCAGCCGCTCCTCGAAGCTGTCGACCTGACCCGTCTTCTTGCGGAAGGCGGGATAGGAAACCCAGGCTGCCCAGAGCGGCGCCGAGCCGGCCAGCCGGCCGTCGTCGAGGTGGCAGTTCGTGCAGGCGAGATCGTTGCCGACGAAGGCGCCGGCGCGGGTCCTGGGATCGTGGAAGATCGCTTGGCCCAGGCGCACGGCGTCGCCCAGCTCACCCTTGGGGATGGCGTCGTCCGGCGGCGGCTGGAAGGCCGAGGTGCCGGCGTGCACGATGCCGAAGCTGCCGATGCCGAGGCCGGCGAGGAGGGCGGCGCAGGCGAAGAGTTTCATGGGACGCTCCCGTCAGGCGGGTAACCTGTCAGCCGTGTCATCGTGCGAAGCTAGGCGGCGATCGATGCGACACCTCGGCCAGCGAGCATTCCTATCTCGCATAGTGGAAGCCGGCCTGCTGCAGCTCGGGCAGGGTACCGACCGCGCCTGGGATCAGCACCACGTCGGGGACGAGGTGGTTGGTCAGCTCCGCCGCCACCCCGTCCTGACCGAGGTGGTCGGGATCGACGCCGGTCTCCACCAGCTTGCCGGCCTGCTCCCAGATCGCATTGTGGCACGACATGAAGACGACGCCGCGCCGCATCAGTGCGGGGATGGAGTTGTCCGCCGGCGAGAAGACGCCATGCGGGTCCTGGTAATTTTTGGGGGCGGCGGACGCTGCCGGCTTCTCGGCGATCAGCGTGTTCGCCGTGAACTTGTCGCCGGCGAGCTTCGCCAGCTGATACTTCTCCCAGGTCGCCTGGTCGTAGAGGGCGAGGTAGGCGGTGCCGTGCGTCGCCGATGCCACCAGGAAGTCGAGGTGGCGGAAGGACCAGACTTGCGTGTTGAGGCTGTTGCGCATCACGCTGAGCCAGGGTCCTTCGATCGCCGTGTTGTCCCACACCTGCTTCTGCGACGGCTTGTAGGCCAGCACCTCGCGCAGCGCCTCGTCGTCCCATTGGTCGGGATGGTCGAGGATCATCGGCACGGTCTTGAAGTCGCGGCGCCGCGGGGCCGCGGCGAGACGTGCGCCGAGCGCCTTCAGCGACTCCGCGCCGTCCAGCAGCAGCGAGCCGGCAGCCTCGGCGTGGCCGGCCGCGGCCACCGCCGTCAAGCCCGCAGCCGAAAAGCCCAGCGCCGCGTGCATGGCCTGCCTTCGCCCGATCTCCATCGCCATCGCGTCCTCCAGCTGTCACGCCATCACATCGCGCTCCGGATGCTGCCGTCGAGGGGCCTCGTACGGCCAGGGGGTCAGCTCGCGACCTGCGGCGCCACCACTTCGGCGATCGCCACTGCCACCCGCCGCGCGAGATGCCTTGCCGCGGCCCGCGAGTCCCATGCGCGTCGATTGCTACAAGGCGAACCATTGGAGGCTCGTCGGTCACCGACCAGCGGATGATGATCGTGGCGTCATGGAGAGGCCTCGACGAAGACGTCCTCGACGGCGAGCCACAGTTGCCGGCCCAACCGGCTGAACAGGCAGCGCGGCGTCCTACGGCGTCGATGAACGGGTGTTCGTTGAGGATCACGGCACCATCTGCACCCTGGCGCATGGCGAGCAGCCGTCACGGGCTTTGCCTCTCCCAGATCGGAGCGCGTCGCCTGACCGCTATTTGTCCCGAGACGGCTTGGCGATCCCCTTCAAGAGTTCCCTCGCCTTGTCGACGGCCTCGCGGGTCTGCACGATCTGGTCGGCGAAGACCGCCGCGTTTTGATCCTTCGCCCCGGACGCGCGTCCACCCTGCCGCGCCCGCTTGCTGACGGGGTTGGTCGGATGATCGGCCATCGGCAACACTCCCGGCGCGTGAGATGCACGCGTGGATGTCGTGCGACAATCCAGCACAACCGTCTCTATCCTTTGATGGGATGAATAGCCATCGTACGCTCCAGAACGCCCCTCGCACCGCCAAGCGAGCTTTGATGAGCTCACAACCTCGACGCGCACGATCGCGACTTGCGGAGTACGATAGAGCGGTTGGAGGCCGCCAAGTGCGTCGAGCCGAAAACCGCGGCGGCGATCTTTGGAATTCGATGTGGCCCGAGATGCTGTCGAGAGTTGCTGCCGGCCGAGCTGGTGCGCGACGGCTTCGAGGGCCTCACCGCCGCGATCGAGCCCAGGATTGAAGGTCTGTCACCGGGATCGACGCTTCCGCCCTCGTTCGGCCGGAAAGCCGACCAGCTTGGTCGAGCGCTGTCACGGATTCACTTCAGGTGGCAAACCCGACGCGGACCCGGACAGGCGCGAGCGGCTCAAGCGAGGTCGAATACCACCTTGACGCAGCCGTCCTTCTTGTCGCGAAAGGTCTTGTAAAGCTCCGGTCCCTCGGCGAGATCGTGCGAGCGGTGCGTCACCATCGACGTCGTGTCGATCTTGCCCTCGGCGATCAGCTTGGTCAGCGGCTCCAGATAGCGCTTGACGTGGGTCTGGCCGCTCTTGATCGTCAGCCCCTTCTGCACCACCGAGCCCATGTTGATCGGCACCGGGCCGCCGTAGACGCCGGGCACCGAGACGATGCCGCAGGGCCGCACCGCCTTGATCGCCTCGGCGAGCACATAGGGCCGCTCGGTCGAGGTGAGCTTGGACTGGATCGCGCTGACCACGCCTGCGACGCCGTGCCCGGCGGATGCTTCCATGCCGACGCAGTCGATCACGCTGTCGGCGCCCTTGCCCTTGCTGATCTCCAGGATGCGCTCGTAGACGTCTTCCTCGGCGTAGTTGATGACATCGGTGGCGCCCGACTTCTCGGCGAGCGCGATGCGCTCGGCCACGCTCTCGATCGCGATGATGCGTTCGGCGCCCATGATCTTCGCCGATTGAATGGCGAACAGCCCGACTGGGCCGGCGCCGAAGATCGCGACGATGTCGCCGCCCTTCACCTCCGCATGCTCCGCCGCCTGCCAGCCCGTCGGCAGGATGTCGGTGAGGAACAGGAGCTGCTCGTCGGTCATGCCGTCGGGCACCACCATCGGTGCCACGTCGGCCATCGGCACGCGGACGTATTCCGCCTGGCCTCCCCAATAGCCGCCGGTGAGGTGGGAGTAGCCGAACAGGCCGGCGGTGGGATAGCCGAACTGCTCCGCCGCCATCTTGCCATTGCGGTTCGAGCGCTCGCACACCGACCAGTTGCCGAGCTTGCACATCCGGCATTCGCCGCAATTGATGTTGAAGGGCACGACGACGCGCTGCCCCTTCTTCAGCTTGTGGTTCGGCGAGCCGACCTCGACGACCTCGCCCATGAACTCGTGGCCGAGCACGTCGCCGGACTTCATCGTCGGCATCTGCCCATCCATCAGGTGGAGGTCGGAGCCGCAGATGGCGCAACTCGTCACCTTGACGATGACGTCGCGCGCATCCTCGATCGTCGGATCGGGGACCTGGTCGCAGCGGATGTCGTTCTTGCCGTGCCAGCAGAGCGCGCGCATGGTGTTTCTCCAGAGTCGAGCGGGTCGCCGTGCCAAGGCTTATCGCCGCCGGCAGTTCCGGTACGCTCGCGGACATATCAGCACATGTCGATATGTTGGCGGCTCGCCCCGCCGTCCGCTCCTGGCCGGCCTGCTGCCCCCGCGGCGCCTCGATGCGGCCGCTTCGGCACCGCACCGGATGCAGGAACGGCGCGATGCCGTTGCCTCTCGTGCCTCATCGGCTTCTCCGAAAGTCACTGACGCACGTCTCGGTCCGATGCTCTAGTAGTGGCCTCCCCGCGTTCTGAAGGACCGTCGATGGCCCCCGTACTCCGCCGTATCGCCCTGCTGCTGGCCCTGCTTCCGGCCACCGCCGGTCAAGCGGCGGAGATCACCGGCGAGCGCCTTCTCGATGCCGCCTCCGACCGCGACGAATGGCTGATGAGTGGGCGCACCTACGACGCCCGGCGCTTCTCGCCGCTCAGTGAGATCAACGCCGGCAACGTCGCCAGACTGGTGCCGCGCTGGATCTACCAGACGGGCAAGCCCGCGACCTTCCAGGCGACGCCGCTCGTCGCCGACGGCGTGCTCTACCTTTCCGAGCCGATGGGCTCCGTCTCGGCGCTCGACGCGGCGACCGGCGCCAAGCTTTGGCACTACGAGCATAGGCTGAAACCCGGCACCAAGCTGTGCTGCGGCCCCGCCAACCGCGGCGTCGGGCTCGGCTACGGCAAGGTGTTCGTCGCCACCGTCGACGCCCACCTCGTCGCGCTCGACATCAAGACCGGCAAACCGGTGTGGGACAAGGTGCTGGCGACGTCGGACGGGCAGGCGGCGGAAAGCACCGTGACGCTCGCGGGAGTCGGCAAGGACGGCGGGCGCAAGGCCTCGGGGCAGAGCGGCTTCGGCGCCAACTCCGCGCCGCTCGTCTACGACGGCAAGGTGTTCGCCGGCGTGGTCGGGGTCGGCTACGGCCTGCACCTCGAAGCCGAGCGCCCCGACGCGCCGCTCGGCACGGTGTTCGGCATCGCCGGCAAGTACGGCGCCTCGGGCTTCCTCGCCGCCTTCGACGTCGAGACGGGCAAGCGTGTCTGGCAGTTCGACACGACGCAGGCGGGCTGGGAGGGCGATTACGTCGCGAAGACCGCCTACGGCGTGACGCTGCCGCGCGACATCGCCCGGGAGAAAGCCGAGGATAAGAACGACGG
>CALMRL010000134.1:0-1632 GCA_937873345.1 uncultured Beijerinckiaceae bacterium
CCACGATGCGTTGGAGCCGGTGGAGGACGGTCTCGGCGGCGAGGAGCTGCCGGTGGTGCTGCGCTTCCACCTCCATCCCGCCGTCCGCACGCGGCGGCAGGAGACGTCAGCGGGCTCGGCGGTACGTCTCGATCTGCCTGATGGCGGGGGCTGGCTGTTCGAGACCGACCGCCCGGGCGCGTCGCTGGAGCCTTCGATCCTGTTCGCCGCCGCCGGGGGACCGCGCCCGACAAGCCAGATCGTGGTGGCGGGCCCCGCGCCCGGCTTCGAAGTGCGCTGGAGCTTCCGGCAGCTGAGTCCGGCACTGCGCTCCGCAGCGCGCTGACGGGGCTGAAAAGCGCTGCATCCCCACCTGCGCGGTGCTAAGCCTGCCGCGTTCCCTCCTTCGCCGTCGAACCATCCAACCATGCAAGCAGCCGTCGTCGTCTTCCCCGGATCGAACCGCGAGGGTGATGCGCTTCGCGCCCTGCGGGCCGCCGGCATCGCCGCGCGCACGGTGTGGCACGCCGAGCACGAGCTTCCCCCTGCCACCGACCTCGCCGTGCTGCCCGGCGGCTTCTCCTTCGGCGATTATCTCCGCTGCGGCGCGATCGCCGGGCGCTCACCGGTGATGGATGCCGTGCGCGCTCACGCTGGTCGGGGTGGGCTGGTGCTCGGCATCTGCAACGGCTTCCAGATCCTGCTCGAGAGTGGCCTGCTGCCGGGGGTACTGATGCGCAACGCCGCGCTGCGATTCGTCTGCCGGATGCAGCACCTGCGCGTCGAGCGCACCGACACGCCCTTCACCAAGTGCTACGCACCGGGACAGGCGATCAAGGTCGCCATCGCCCACGGCGAGGGCAACTACACCGCCGACGCCGAGACGATCGCGCGGCTCGAAGGCGAGAACCGGGTGGCGTTCCGCTACTGCGACGCCGAGGGCGGGGTGAAGGATCGCGCTGGTCCGAACGGCTCGCTGAACGAGATCGCCGGCATCGTCTCGGAGAACGGCCGGGTGCTCGGCCTGATGCCGCACCCCGAGAATCTCGTCGACCCTCTGGTCGGCGGCACCGATGGCCTGCCCTTGTTTCAGAGCCTTGCCCAAACGGCCTGACCGGCGCCGCGAGGCGGCTCGGATCGAGCGCCTGAAACGCGAAGAGCCCGGCGCGAGGCCGGACCCTTCCAACAGCTCGGAAGTCCTACTTCTTGGTCTTGTGCATGGCGCCGCTCATGCCGCCGCTCTTCTTCGGCATCATGGCGCCGCCCTTCGACGACGTGCTGCCCGCCTCCGAGCCGCCCGAGGCGCTGTTGTCCTTCATCCCGCCGGCGGCGGTGGTGCCCCCGGTTCCGGTCTGCGCGAAGGAGGGTGCGGCGGCGAGGGCGAGAAGCGCCGCGAGGGCCGCCGTGGTGGTCAGTTTGGACATCGGGTTGTTCTCCTGTTTGCGTCCACTCGATGAGGGATGGCCGCGGAAGTCGCTGCCGCGGTCAAGGTTCCCCGGCCTGAAGGAGGGGTCAGCCGCCGACGGCGTCGCCGGCGAAGGCGCGCAGCGCGGTTGGCAGCTCGTCCATCGCGGCGATCACCGGCGCGGCGCCGGCTTCGGCGAGCCGGGCGGCGAAGCCGACGTAACCGTGCGCCCCGCCGGTGAACCCGAA
>CALMRL010000134.1:1642-5061 GCA_937873345.1 uncultured Beijerinckiaceae bacterium
GCATCCCGGCGGCGACCGCCGCCCGCACCCCCATCACCGAGTCCTCGACCACCACGCAGTCCGCGGGCGCCGCGCCCATGCTTGCCGCGGCGTGGAGGAAGAGGTCCGGCGCCGGCTTGCCGCGCGCGACCTCGGTGCCGGAGAAGATGCGGTCGCCGAAGAAGCGGCCAAGCCCGGTCAGCTCCAGCGTCAGGGCTATGCGGGCGCGGTCGGAGGAGGAGGCGACACAGCGCGGCCCATCGAGCCGCGCAAGCGCCTCGGCGATGCCCGGCACCGGTTTCAGCTCGCGCTTCAGCCGCTCGATCATCCGAGCGCGCATCGTCGCGCCGGTGCCCTGCAGGGCGCGGCCGACCTTGACCTCGATGGCGCGCACGATGTCGGCGTTGTGCATCCCCATGAAGGCGTCGCGGCAGGTGGCGACGTCCATCGGGTGCCCGAACTCGCCCATCATGTCGGAGAGTTCGGACAGCGCGATCAGCTCGGAGTCGACGAGCACGCCGTCGCAGTCGAAGATGGTGAGCATGGGTGTGGTCGGTGTCCCGCTTCGCGAGGCGTCGTTCTATCGCCGCGCCGCGCCTCCTCCAACCGGCGGAGGCGCGCCGTCATCGCATCGTCGCGCAGCTGTCGTGAGCCGGGACTAGGGAAGGGCGGTACGACCGGGAGGGCGCGATGACGGCTCGCCACCAAAGGAAAACCCCCGCCACGAAGCCGGCGGACGCCTCGCAGCCCATCGACAACACCGTGACCGCGCCGGCGGACCAGCCGCGCTTCGCCCAGCCCGAGGTCAAGAGCGTCCCCCCGCGCTACGTCGTCAAGCACGGCAGCGACGCCGCCGCCTATAAGGTGCTCGACGAGGAAAGCCGCGCCAGCGAGCTTCAGCCGTTGCCCTTCCCGCCCTCGCGCGGCGGCACCGAGCCGGTGCTGACGATGGCCGAGCTTTACGGCCAATCCGGTGCCGCGCTGGCGGCCGCGGTGGAAAAGGCCGGGCGGCTGGTGTTCCACGCGGTCGGCGACACCGGCAACGTCCACGGCCCAGAGCTGCAGGCCCGCGTCACCGACAAGATGGTCGCCGACTTCACCGACGCGGCGGAGGTGCAGCCGCGCTTCTTCTTCCATCTCGGCGACGTCGTCTACAACTTCGGCGAGGCGGCCTACTACTACGACCAGTTCTACGACAGCTACCGCAACTATCCCGCACCGATCCTCGGCCTCGCCGGCAACCACGACGGCCTGGTGGCGCCCAACGTCAGCGTGCCGAGCCTCGAAGCCTACCTCCGCAACTTCTGCGCGGAGCGCTTCGCCCACACTCCCGAGTCGGGCGGCCTCGACCGCACGGCGCAGGTGCAGCCCGGCGTGTACTACACCTTCGAGGCGCCGCTGCTGCGCATCCTCGCCCTCTACTCCGGCACGCTGGAGGACCCCGGCGTGATCGCCGCGATCGACGGTCGCTTCGCCGACCTCGGCGACGCGCAGCTCGCGTTCCTGGAGGCGGCGCTGACGCGGGCCAGGGACGAGAAGTACGAGGGCGCGCTGATCCTCGCCCACCACCATCCCGCCTACACGCTGGCCGGTGAGCGCGGCCACGGCTCCTCGACGCTGATGCGCCGGCAGATCGACGCGATCTGCGACAGGGTGGGGCTGTGGCCGCACGCGGTGCTGTCGGCGCATGCCCACAACTACCAGCGCTACACCCGCCGGCGCGGCGCCTTCGAGACGCCCTACGTCATCGCCGGCAACGGCGGCCACAGCCGGCCGCAGAAGCTCACCAGGATGATCGATCCGCCGTTGCGCACGCCGCTCGCCATCCCCACCGACGAGGACAAGGTCGTGCTGGAGAACTACGACCAGACCGACAACGGCTATCTCCGCCTGATCGTCACGCCGACGCAACTGCGCATCGAGTACCATCCGGCGAGCGACGGCGACGAGTCGAAGACGCCCGACGACAGCGTCACGGTGGATTTGGCGACGCGGACGCTGGGACATTTCGCGGGCTGAGGCGCAACCACGGCCTCGCGCCGAATGTCAGATGCGGCGCGAGGCCGTAACGTCTCGTGCCGCATCGGATCTTCCGGAAGCCGCGGACGATCCTTTCGGTCCGATGCGCTAGCGGTTGGTTTCGGTCGGGTCGCCCGACCTGCCCTCCGAGCCGTCGCGGCACGCCTGCATCTGCCACATCTGGCGGATGGCGCAGCCCTTGATGCAGCCGAACTTCACGTTGTTGTTGGTGTCGACGTAGTGCGATGCGGCGGCGAGCGCGGTCTTGGTGCAATCGTCGGCGCAGACCTGGATGCGGTCGTTCATCGCCTTCTTGCACGCTTCCTGCCGGGTGTCGGCCCACGCGGGCGCGATCGTCGCAACGGCGCTCGCGGCCAGCAGCAGCGCGAAGGTCGAGAGGAAGGGGATCGCTCCCGCGGGTCTGGCGCGCTGCGGCAAGTCCGAACCTCCCCTTGTCCGGCTCTCCGGCCGATGGTCTCAGTCTTCTCTCAAGGTCATGGGACTTGGCAAGCCTCGATCGATGCCGGCTCCCGACGCGGCTGCTCCCGCCTTCGACCGATGCCTGAACGGCGCGCCGCGTTGACACGGCGCGCCGCGCCGGAGCACTTAGGCGAAAAAGGCAGCGCGAAGGCGCCGGGCACGGTCCGGTGCGGCTGACGGCGCGGGGAGTGGAATGAATGCGGGCTGAGGCCGGTTTGTACGCCGTGGGTCGCGACGGAGCCGGCAAGGACGCACTCGGCATCGAGGCATCCGGCGCGCAGGAGCGGCTCGCCGAGCTGAAGGGCTTCATGGAGTCGAGGCTGATCGGCGGCGCCGGATTGGTGGAGCGCCTGCTCGTCGCCCTGCTCGCCGGCGGCCACCTCCTCGTCGAGGGCGCGCCCGGCCTGGCCAAGACCCGCGCGGTGAAGCTGCTCGCGCAGGGTCTGCACGCACCCTTCGCCCGCATCCAGTGCACCCCCGACCTGATGCCGGCCGATCTCACGGGCTCTTCGATCTTCCGGCCGGACAGGGGCACCTTCGAGTACGTGCCGGGGCCGATCTTCCACTCCCTCGTGCTCGTCGACGAGATCAACCGCGCACCGCCCAAGGTGCAGTCGGCGCTGCTCGAGGCGATGGCCGAGCACCAGGTCACCGCCGCCGGCGTCACCCATCCGCTGCCCGAGCCCTTCATGGTGGTGGCGACGCAGAACCCGATCGAGCACGAGGGCACCTTCCCCCTGCCCGAGGCGCAGCTCGACCGCTTCATGCTCAAGTTCGAGGTGTCGCTGCCCGATGCCGCGGTGGAGCGGCGCATCCTCGACCTCGTCGAGGGCGAGGCCGCGGGCGAGGAGGTCGCGATGCCGGCGCCGGTGACGGCCGCCGAGATCGCGGACGCACGCCGCGCGGCGATGGCGACCTTCCTGTCGCCGGCGGTGAAGGAC
>CALMRL010000135.1 GCA_937873345.1 uncultured Beijerinckiaceae bacterium
GTCCGAGCCGGCGAAAAGCCATGCCTTTCTGCCGAGGGCCAGGCCGCGCAGCGCCCGCTCCGAGGCGTTGTTCGTCATGCACACACGTCCGTCGCCGAGGAAGCGGGCGAAGGACGGCCATCCGTTCAACATGTAGTCCATGGCCCGAGCCACCTCGGAGCCCCGCGGCAGGCGGCCGCGCTCAGTGCGCATCCAACCTTCCAGGGCCGCCACGATGGGCGCGGAGCGCTCGCGCCTCACTGCCAGCCGCTCGGCCGCGGAATGGCGGTTCACCTCTCGCTCGATGGCGAACAGCTCGTCCATGCGTCGCACGGCTTCGAGCGCCAGCGGCGCGATCACGGCAACCTTCTTCTGGGCCCTCTGGCGCGCCGCCCCCTCGATGTCGGCCAGCTCGAAGAACTTGCGCCGCGCGTGCACCATCCGAACACAATCGAACGATTGCGCTTCGTGGTGGCGCTCCCGTTCGCGCCGGCAACGGTGATGATGCCTCGACTACGTCGGCCCCGATGAATCCAGCCGACGCCCATTTCGATTCCCCGAGCGGCTCCCACAAAGGACCCGCCCGATGCCGACCCATGAGCGCCGCCCGGCGATCGAGGCCTGGGCGATCCGCTCCGTTCCGGTTCGGACCCGTGACGGCCCCGAGCGGCTCGACCACGCCTATCGACGCCTTCTTGCCGACCCCTCCGCCTCGCTCCCGCACGATCGCGATGACCGTCGTGCGCCCGGCGAGGCCCTTCCTTCACAACCAGGAGATCCGTCATGCGCGCTGCCATTTACGCGCGGGTTTCGACCGAGCGCCAGGAACGACAGCAGACCATCGCCAGCCAACTCACCGCCCTGCAGGCCTGGGTGAGCGACAATCATCATGCTCTGGCCGACATCCATATCTACCGTGACGAAGGATACAGCGGCGCACGTCTCGACCGTCCCGGGCTCGATGCTTTGCGAGATGCCGTTCGCGACGACGCCGTCGATGTCATCGTAGTTCTCAGCCCCGATCGCTTGGCACGACGATATGCCTACCAAGTGCTGTTGCTGGAGGAGTTCCGTCGTGCACAGTGCGAGATCGTTTTCTTACATCACCCGATCTCGGACGATCCTAACGACCAGCTTCTGCTACAGATCCAGGGCGCCATCGCCGAATATGAGCGTGCGGTCCTGGCCGAGCGCTTCCGACGTGGCAAGTTGCAGAGGGCCCGTGAGGGGCACATCATCGGGAACCGCGCACCCTACGGCTACCGATACGAGCCCCGAGGAACTCTCACGCCCGCCCGCCTTGATGTTCATCATGATGAAGCCACCATGGTGCGCCAGCTCTACGCCTGGGTGATCGAGGAGGGGCTGACGATCCGTCAATGCATGAAGCGGCTGAACGACGGCCCATGGGTCACCCGCTCCGGGCGGACACAGTGGTCCGTCTCCGTTGTCCATCATGTGCTCTCCGATCCCGTCTACACCGGAATTGCCTATGCGAATCGTTTCACCTACGTGGTGCCGGACAAGCCCCGAACACGGTCGCGCCGCTCTGGAGAGCGAACGTCGCGGCGACCGCGCTCACCCGATCAATGGATCGCTATTCCCGTACCTGTGCTTATCGACCCATCGAAATGGGACGCCGTACAGGCTCGGCTGGCCCGCAATGCCATGACGTCGTTCCGACACAATAAAAAGCAGGATTACCTTCTTCGATGCTTGCTCAAATGCGGCACCTGCGGCTTGGGACTGCACGGGTGCTGTTTCCCTGCTCAAAACGGCCGACCTCGTCGACGCTACTACAGGTGCGCCGGCAACGATCCTCTAAACTCAGGCCGCGCAGAAAAGTGTCCGCGGGCTCGGATTGAGGCCGACACACTCGAGCAAGCGGTTTGGGATCACGTCGTCGATCTCCTTGATGACCCGGATCGGCTGTTGGCCCAGTTCAACCAAGTTGCCGAAGAGGCTGCCGCCGATCCGCAAGGTGAGGCCACTCGATCGCAGTTGCAATCCCGGCTCGACCGACTACATCGCGCCGACCGCCGTCTCCTGGAGGCCTATCGAGCCGAAGTGATCAGCCTCGAAGAGTTGTCCCAGCAACGCAAAGCAATTGCCGACCAGCAGCGGCTTGTCGAGCAAGAGCGTGAGATGCAGAACCAGCTCCGCGAACAGCGACTTCGGGCGCGCGAGACCCTGGCCGATCTTACCAGCTTCGTGAACAGGATCAGAAGCCGCCTGCAAACCGCGACGACCAGCGACCGGCAAGCCATCCTCCAACTCGTGATCGAACGCGTCCTCGTTCACGACGGCACACTGGAGATCCAGCACGTCATTCCGTTGCACCGACCGCGCGATCCTGAACCCCACGGGCCGTCCGATGCGCGATTGTGTTCGGATGGTCTGGGCCCAGCACGCGGCCTCGACGATTGGCGCCGGTTTGCGCTCGCCCCCGTACAGCCTGCCGTAGCCCCCGTAGGCGTCGGCCTGTAGCACCCCGGTCCAGTTCGCGAGGTGCCCTTGCGGGTGCTCGCCCCGGCGGTCGGGCGAGAACTGGAACAGGGCCGCCGGGGGATCGGCGCCGCCGAAGGGCCGGTCGTCGCGCACGTAGACCCACACGCGTCCCGTGGTGGTCTTGCCCTTGGCCAGCACCGGGACGGTGGTGTCGTCCCCGTGCAGGCGCCCCGCCGCCCTGACGTGTCTCTCGATGAGCCGGAACAGCGGCTCCAGCACGCCCGCGCAGGTGCCCACCTGGTCGGCCAGCGTGGACAGGCTGAGCGGCACGCCTTCGCGAGCGTAGCGCTCGGCCTGGCGGTTCAAGGGGACGTGCTGGCCGAACTTCTCGAACAGCACCATGGCGAGCAGGCTCGGGCCCGCCCACCCGCGCGGCACGGCGTGGAAGGGCGCCGGCGGCTGGCTGACGCTCTCGCAGGCGCGGCAGGAGAAGCGCTCGCGCACGGTCTGGATCACCGTCCAGCTGCGCGGCTGAGGACAAGCGTGGAAAAGGGACCCCCTATCGGGGTGATCGGCGCCGAAGAGG
>CALMRL010000136.1 GCA_937873345.1 uncultured Beijerinckiaceae bacterium
TGGGCGGTGCGCGAGATGGAGGACCGCTACAAGAAGATGTCGAAGCTCGGCGTGCGCAACGTCGATGGATACAACGCCCGCGTCGCCGAGGCGGCGGCCAAGGGCGAACAGCTGACGCGCACCGTGCAGACCGGCTTCGACGGCGACACCGGCGAGGCGATCTACGAGCACGAGGCGATGGACGTCGCGCCCCTACCCTTCATCGTGGTCATCGTGGATGAGATGGCCGACCTGATGATGGTCGCCGGCAAGGACATCGAGGGCGCGATCCAGCGCCTGGCGCAGATGGCCAGGGCGGCGGGCATCCACCTGATCATGGCCACCCAGAGGCCCTCGGTGGACGTGATCACCGGCACGATCAAGGCGAACTTCCCCACCCGCATCTCCTTCCAGGTGACGAGCAAGATCGATAGCCGCACCATCCTGGGCGAGCAGGGGGCGGAGCAGCTGCTCGGCCAGGGCGACATGCTGCACATGCAGGGCGGCGGGCGCATCTACCGGGTGCACGGGCCGTTCGTCTCCGACGAGGACGTCGAGCGGGTGGTGGCCCACCTCAAGGCGCAGGGGCAGCCGGACTACCTCGACGCGATCACCGACGAGGAGGCCGAGCCGGACGAGGACGACGCGCCGTCGGGGACGGCTGCCCTGGACGACTCCGCCGACATGTACGACCGCGCGGTGGCGGTGGTGCTCCGCGACCGCAAGTGCTCGACCTCCTACATCCAGCGCCGGCTCGGCGTCGGCTACAACAAGGCGGCCTCGCTGGTGGAGCGGATGGAGAAGGAGGGCGTCGTCGGCGGGCCCAATCATTCGGGCAAGCGGGCGATCCTTCTCGGACAGGGTCCGGGCGGCCAGGGGAACGGCCATCAGGCGTCTGGCGGCCATGGCTACGCCACCCTCGATCGCGGCGCTGCGGAACTGCAGGGCATCGGGGACTAGGAGGCGCCGTCAGGTGGGTTCGCGTTCGACATCCGCGAGTCCGCATTGCCGCCACAACGCTTTCTTAAGGATTGGCTTCGGCCAGCGGGAATGATGATGAAGACGTCAGCAATCTGCCTAATTTCTGGCTTCCTCGCTTTCGCATCCCTCGGGCCGGTCCGCGCCGACCCGGCCGCATCCGCGCCGTCTGCGGCACCCGTGACCATCACCGGCGCCGAGGCGGACGAGGCGATCAGGAAAGCCGACGCCTTTCTCTCCTCGGCGCAGACCATGGTCGGCGACTTCGTGCAGAACAACGCCGACGGCCGCCAGTCGGAAGGTCGCATCTACATCCAGAAGCCGGGCAGGCTGCGCTTCGAGTACGCCAGCCCGGCGACGCTCGACGTGATCGCCGACGGCAACGAGGTCGCGGTCAACGATCGCCGGCTGAAGACGCAGGATAAGTACCGCCTCAGCCAGACGCCGCTGAAGTTCCTGCTGCAGGACAAGATCGACCTGAAGGCCGATACCCAGATCCTCAACGTGCTGAAGACGCCCGACGAGGTGATGATCCTGCTCGACGACCGAACCACCTTCGGCGGCACCTCGCGCATCCGCCTGATCTTCGACGCCCAAACCTTCCACCTCAATCGCTGGCAGGTGCGCGATCCGCAGGGCTACGAGACGCTGGTGACGCTCTACAACGTCGACCTGCAGCAGAAGCCCGATCCCAAGCTGTTCAAGATCTCCAGCCTCGACCAAGCCAAGAAGTAGGCCGCGGGGCGGCGGAGGTCGGGGATCGACCAAGCCGGAAAACGGCGGAAAAAAGCGAGGGAGGCGTTGACGCCGCCGCGAGCCGTCCCATCTGTAGCTCCAAGAGCGATCCCGTCGGTTGTCCGTATCCCCCCGTTTCGGACCTTCCGATCTGCATGCTGGTCCCCCCCCTCCCAGCATCTGTCGCTCGGAGGGCGCTCGGCTTCGGTCGGGCGCCCTTTTTCTTTGCTCATTCGCCTGCTGATGTGCTGACGGTCATCGCTCGGACCGACCGCCGGGGACCTGGAACGGCGGCGGTGGCACCGGCTTCGCTGCTCGTCATCGCGATTGGTTCGCGGCAGCAGGGAGTGGCGGAATGAACGGCAGGAGGATCGCAAAGAGCCTCGCTTGGTTCGGCATCGGGCTCGGCTTCGCCGAGCTACTGGCGCCGCATGCCGTCGCCCGCGCGGCTGGACTGGAGCGCCACGTCGGCTTGATCCAGCTGTTCGGCCTGCGCGAGATCGCATCGGGGGCGTTGGTGCTCGCCGCCGATGAACCGGAGCGCGCGCTGTGGGTGCGCGTCGCTGGCGACGGGCTCGACGGCGCCGTGCTGGCCAGCGGATTGTCCTCGTCCAATCCGAACCGCACGCGCACGCTTCTCGCCACGCTGGCGGTGGCGCCGGTGGTTGCGCTCGACGCCCTCTACGCCCGCCGTCTCGGCGCCTGACCCAGCCAGCCATCCTCTACCATCGACATCTTTCATCGATGCGGCGGACGCTCATTCCGCCGCCCTCGGCGCGACCCCCGGCAGTGCCGCCGCCAGCGCCTGATCCAGGTCGGCGAGGATGTCGTCGACGTGCTCGATGCCGACCGAGAGGCGGATCAGGTCGGGCGTCACCCCGGCGCTCAGCTGTTCGGCCTCCGTCATCTGCCGGTGCGTGGTCGAGGCGGGATGGCAGGCGAGCGACTTGACGTCACCGATGTTGACGAGCCGCTTCACGAGGCGCAGCGCGTCGTAGAACCGCTTGCCGGCCTCAAGCCCGCCGCGCACGCCGAAGGTGAACAGCGGCGATGCGCGCCCACCCATGATCCGTTGCACCAGCGCGTAGGACGGGTTGCCGGGCAGGCCGGCGTGGTTGACCCAGGCGACCCGTGGGTCGGCGGCGAGGGCCGCGGCGACGGCGGCGGCGTTGGCGACGTGGCGCTCCATCCGCAGCGGCAGCGTCTCGATTCCCTGCAGGATGAGGAACGCGCTGAACGGCGACAGCACCGCCCCGGGGGTGCGGGCGTAGACCGAGCGGGCGCGGGCGGCGAAGGCGCGCTCGCCGTAATGATCGGCGTAGCTCATGCCATGGTAGGACGCATCCGGCTCGGTGAAGCGCGAGAACAGCCCGTTGCGCCAGGGGAAGCGGCCGCCGTCGACGATGACCCCGCCGAGCGTGGTGCCGTGGCCGCCGATGAACTTGGTCAAGGAGGCGATCACCACGTCGGCGCCGTGCTCCAGCGGGCGGTAGAGCACCGGCGTCGCCACGGTGTTGTCGACGACGAGCGGCAGGCCGTGGCGATGCGCCACCTCGGCGAGCGCCGCGACGTCGGCGACGTTGCCGGCGGGGTTGCCGATCGACTCGGCAAACACGGCGCGGGTGCGGCGATCGATCAGCGCCTCGATCGCCTCCGGGCTGCCGTCGGCGGCGAACAGGGTGGGAATGCCCTGTCGCGGCAGGATGTGGGCGAGAAGGGTGTGGCTGGTGCCGTAGAGCTGCGGCACGCTGACGATCGTGCCGCCGCCGTCCATCAGCGTCAGCATGGCGACGTTGAGCGCCGCCTGGCCCGAGGCGACGGCGAGCGCGGCGATCCCGCCCTCCAGCAGGGCGACGCGACGCTCCAGCACGTCGACGGTGGGGTTGGCGATGCGCGAATAGCGCCAGCCCGGCACTTCGAGGTTGAACAGCGCCGCCCCGTGATCGGCGGAGTCGAACTCGAAGGCCGCCGTCTGGTAGATCGGCACGGCGGCGGCGTGGGTCGCGGGATCGCCGTCGTAGCCGCCGTGCACCGCTGCCGTTTCGGGTTTCATGGGGGGTGTTAGAGCACGGGGCGGCGCGG
>CALMRL010000137.1 GCA_937873345.1 uncultured Beijerinckiaceae bacterium
TCTTAGCGTCGCGCCCGCGGCCGACCTCGGTGTAGCCGGCGACGCCGCGCACGGCCTGCTCGCGTTCGTCCTTGGTCCGGCACAGCAGCAGGTTGGCGATGCCCTCTTCCGTGACGATGTGGCTGACGTCGTCGGCGTAGATCATCACCGGCGCGAGATCGAGGTGGAGCTTCTCGGCCAGCGTGATCGCGTCGAGCGTCTCGACGAACATCGGCACATTGTTCTCGCCGAAGGTCTCGCCGATCTGCACCACCAGCTTGCGCCCGCGCCGCGTCGCCGCCGGCTCCTCGGGGTCGCGCTCGGCGCCGGCTCGCAACCAGGGTGGCGAGGCATGGCGCCGGCCCCGCGCGTCGCACCCCATGTTGGGGGCGCCGCCGAAGCCGGCGACGCGGTTGGTGGTGATGGTGGAAGAGTTGCCGGCGAGATCGATCTGCAGCGTCGAGCCGATGAACATGTCGGTCGCGTAGAGCCCGGCCGTCTGGCAGAAGGCGCGGTTCGAGCGCAGCGTGCCGTCCGAGCCGGTGAAGTACACGTCGGAGCGGGCGTCGATGTAGTCGTCCATGCCGACTTCCGAGCCGAAGCAGTGGATCTGCTCGACCCATCCCGATTCGATCGCGGGGATGAGGGTTGGGTGCGGGTTCAAGGCCCAATGCGTGCACACTTTGCCCTTCAGCCCGAGCCGCTCGCCGAAGGTCGGCAGCAGCAGCTCGATCGCGGCGGTGGAGAAGCCGATGCCGTGGTTCAACCGGCGCACGCCGTAGGGCTGGTAGATACCCTTGATCGCCAGCATCGCGGTGAGGATCTGCATCTCGGTGATGGCGCCGGGATCGCGGGTGAATAGCGGCTCGACGTAGAACGGCTTGCCGGCGTCGATCACGAAGTGCACGCGGTCGGCGGGGATGTCGACGCGCGGCACGTGATCGACGATGCGGTTGACCTGCGCCACCACCACGCCGGACTTGAAGGCGGTGGCCTCGACGACGGTCGGCGTGTCCTCGGTGTTGGGTCCGGTGTAGAGGTTGCCTTGCGCGTCGGCGCAGACGGCGGCGATCAGCGCGACGTGCGGCGTCAGGTCGACGAAGTAGCGGGCGAAGAGTTCGAGGTAGGTGTGTACCGCGCCGAGCTTTATGTCGCCGGCGAACAGCATCCTGGCGATGCGCGCCGCCTGCGGGCCGGAGTAGGCATAGTCGAGCCGCTTGGCTATCCCGCTCTCGAAGATGTCGAGGTGCTCCGGCAGCACGATGCCGGACTGCACGATGTGCAGGTCGTGCACCCTGTCCGGATCGACGCCGGCGAGCGCGCGCGCCAATAGGTCGGCCTGTTTCTGGTTGTCGCCCTCCAGGCAGACGCGGTCGCCGGGGCGGAGGATCGCCTCCAGCAGGTCGGTGGCGCGGTCGGGGTGGACGAGCTTGCCGTCGGCGAGGTTGCCGGCGGCGGCGAGGCGCTCGGCCAGCGCCCGCTTCTGCCGATCCCATCCCTCCGACCTGCCCGACGTCATCCGCGCCCTCCGCCGGCTCGTCGCCGTCTCCGCTGCGGCAAGCGTCGCGATCACGCAAAGGTTCGCCGGGCGAGCACCTTTTGCGGCTTGGCGATGGCGCGTGCGGCGTTCCCAGCGGATTGGACGGTTGTTCGGGCCGCGTGCTAGGGCGCGGCGAGCCCGTGGAAGTTCCGATGCGCCCGCTGCAGATCCTGCCCTCGATCCTGACCGCCGATTTCGCCAGCCTCAGCGCCGAGGTGCGCGCGGTGACGGAGGCCGGCGCCGACGTGCTGCACCTCGACGTGATGGATGGGCATTTCGTGCCCAACATCACCTTCGGCCCGCCGATCGTCGCGGCGATGCGCCCGCACACCGATAGGCCTTTCGACGTACACCTGATGATCGCGCCGGCCGACCCCTACCTCGAAGCGTTCGCGGAGGCGGGCGCGAACTCGATCATCGTCCACGCCGAGGCCGGGCCGCACCTGCATCGCTCGCTGCAGGCGATCCGCAAGCTGGGCGTCGCGGCGGGCGTGGCGATCAACCCGGCGACGCCGGTGGCAGCGGTGGCGCATGTCCTCGACGTCGCCGACCTCGTGCTGGTGATGAGCGTCAATCCCGGCTTCGGCGGCCAGAGTTTCCTGCCCGATGCCGTGGAGAAGATCAGGGCGGTGCGCGATCTCGTGCGGGGGCGCGATATCGACATCGAGGTCGACGGCGGGATCGATCCGCACACGGCCGGTCTCGTCGCTGCGGCCGGCGCCAACCGCTTGGTGGCCGGCAGCGCGGTGTTCCGCGACGGGCCGGGGGGCTACGCCGCGAACATCGCGGCGATCCGGCAGGCGGCGATGGCGGTGCGGGGCGAGGTGGCGTGAGCGACCGACCCGTTGCCGCGGACCGGCGTCAGAAGCGCTGGCCCTGCAGCGTCGGCGCGGATGTGGATGCCCCGTCGCCGAACACGCCGGCGATGTCGGCGGAGGTCCCGAGCCCGTAGCGGTTGGCGCCCGGCGTGCCGCGCGAGCAGACCCAGATCAGGTAGGGGATGATGCCGATGAACGTGAGCGGCAGCAGCATCCACCAGCCGGCGTGATCGGTATCGTGGAGGCGGCGGATGGTGACGGCGATGCCCGGCAGGAAAAGGACGAGGCTCACGAGTCCGCCAATAACGCTTAACTGGTTGAAATGCGCAGCGGAGGCGATGATCGCGTCGGCGATGCTCGCCGCGATGCCGACGAGGAACAGCGTCCAGTCCCAGAACTCCGAGCGCGTCGCCCGGCCGCGCGTCCTGACGTAATTGCGGAAGCCGCTCGCGATCGCCGCGCCGAAGCCCATCGTTCATCCTCCCTTCGCGCCGCAGTCGAGCGGCATGGATCGGCGGCAGTGGTCAACCGGCTGCTTCATCTAAGCCGACTTCCATTGCAGCAATATGAAGCTATAGGGTTGCGCGCGTATGTAAAGCCGCGGCGGCGCTTCTGGGACGGACCGATAGGTCAGAGGTCGTCGAAGCACCGGAGGAAGCCCACGGCGCGATGCGCTAGGCTCCCATCAGCGCCCCGACATGCGCGGCCGCGGAGGCGGACAATCCCTGCAGGTCGTAGCCGCCTTCGAGGATGGAGACGAGTCGGCCGCGGCAGTGCTTCGCCGCCAGCGCCATCAGCTTTTCGGTCACCCAAACGTAGTCGTCCTCGGTGAGCTTCAGTGAGCCCAGCGGGTCGCGCCAGTGCGCGTCGAAGCCCGCGGAGACAATGATGAGGTCGGGCGCGAAACCGTCGAGGCGCTGGAGGATGCCGCTCATCGCCTCGCGGAACACCGCGCCGTCGTCGCCGGCACGCAGCGGGGCGTTGACGATCTGGTCGGCGGCGCCGCGCTCGTCGCGGGCGCCGGACCCGGGGAAAAGCGGCATCTGGTGCGTCGAGGCGTACATCACGTTGGGGTCGGTCCAGAAGATCGCCTGCGTGCCATTGCCGTGGTGCACGTCGAAGTCGACCACCGCGACGCGGCCCGCCGAGTGGATGGCCTGGGCCCGCCGGGCGGCGATCGCGGCGAAGTTGAAGAAGCAGAAGCCCATCGGCGTCGACACCTCGGCGTGGTGGCCGGGCGGGCGGATCGCTACGAAGGCGTTGCTGGCTTGGCCGCTCATCACGCAATCGACGGCGTGGGTGGCGCCGCCGACGCCGTGCATCAGCGTCGCCCAGGTGCCGGGGCTCATCACCGTGTCGCCGCCGTCGAGCGCCACCAGGCCGTCCTTCGGCGTCGCCTCCTCGACCGCGTCGACGTAGGGGCGGGGATGGACGCGGACGATGTCCTTGACCGAGCCCCAGGGCGCGTCTTCGCGGATCAGGGCGTCGAAGCGCGGCTCGGCGAGCGCCGTCTCGATCGCGCGGATGCGGTCCGGCCGCTCGACGTGGCGCGAGCCCGTGTCATGGGTCAGCGAGGAGCTGTGGCGGAGAAGAAGCGTGGGCAAGGGGTCCTCGCGCGGGGCTTGAGCGGGGTGGAGGGATTGCCGAGGCGAGAGGGTATCAGGCCGGCTGCGCGCCGCCGCGCCGCTGCCGCTCTGGACATTCTGACAAGAGTTGT
>CALMRL010000138.1 GCA_937873345.1 uncultured Beijerinckiaceae bacterium
GCGAGGTGCACCTGCCTGCCGGCGAGGTGCAGGTCTTCCGCGATCTGGCAGCCCGACTGCCCCGTGCCGACGACGAGCACCGCACCCGGCGGCAGCTGCTCGGGGTTGCGGTAGTCCTTGGAATGAATCTGCACGAGGTCGCGCGGCAGGCGCTCGCCGACTCGCGGCACCGCCGGCACGTGGTAGCCGGAGATCGCCATCACCACGGCATCGGCGGTCCAGCTGCCGGCGGTACTCTCCACCTGGAAGATGCCGGCCTCGTCCCGCGACACGCGGGTGACGGTGACGCCTTCCCGGATCGGCGGGTCCACCATGCGGGCGAAGCCCTCGATATAGGCGACGATGTCGTCCTTCAGCATGAACCCGTCGGGGTCGGGTCCCTGGTAGGGGTAGTCCGGCAGCTGGCACTGCCAGTTCGGCGTGACGAGACAGAACGAGTCCCAGCGGTCCGCCCGCCAGGCATGGCCGACGCGATGCTTCTCCAGCACGACATGGGCGATGCCCCGCCGCTTCAGCCCGTAGGAGACGCAAAGCCCCGCCTGCCCGCCGCCGACGACGACGACCGGGAGGTGGCCGTTGTGGCCGTTGCCGGCGCCGCCGTCGCGGCCTCCCGCAGCGGCCGCGGTGCCGGACAGGGTGATCTCGTCGCTGTCGTTGCTCATCTCGCCGATCCCGTCAGGAAGCCTTCGAAGCGCACCGTGCCGTCACCTTGCGCCGCTGTCAGTGCCGCGACCTTGCGCTCGATGGCATCGAGCTGCGCCATCGCGTGGGAGCAGCCGGTGCCGCCGTAGCGCGCGGCGACGCGGTCGCTCGCCGCCCTCAAGCCTGCGCGGCAGGCCGCCACGAAGTCGTGCAGCGTGTATGAGTGACCCGGCACCAGGAACTCGGTGATGATCGTCGACGGCGACCAGCAGGTCTCGACCTGCCCGTCCGGCCAGCGCACGCGGAAGAGGGTCTCGGGCATCAGGGCGGTCCCCCGCGCGGCGAGCGGCTTGTGGAAGGAGGCGCGCAGCCGATGAAGGGGCGGGCGCAATCCCAAATCTCGGCCTCCTCGTTGCCGCGACTTAGCCTGACCCTGCCCGTCGCGTCGAAGGCGCCGATCGCCGCGCACCCGATATCGCGCGCGGCGAAGCGGGCGACCACCGACCGCGCCGCGTCGGGCTTCGCCGCGAGCAGGAAGCCGAAGGAGGGGAAGGCGAGGAGGAAGCGCCCAAGATCGACGCCCGCGGGCACCGGCACGGCGTCGACGTCGATCGCGACGCCGACGCCTGACCCCTCGCACAGCATCGTCACCGTGCCGGGAAGCCCGGCCATGCTGATGTCCTTGCCGGCCTTCACCAGTCCGTCCTCGGCGAGGCCGGGCAGGATGGCGAGGTCGCCGCGCAGCCGCTCGGCGGGCACGCCGCTCGCCGCGTCGAAGTTGA
>CALMRL010000139.1 GCA_937873345.1 uncultured Beijerinckiaceae bacterium
GGTGCGCGCCGTAGGCGGAGGGCGGCAGCTCTAGGGCGGCGATCAGCTCGCCGTGCCGCAGCGTGTTGTCCTTGTCGGGGGCGGCGCCCGGCAGGCGGTGGAAATCGTCGAAGGGGATCACCCGATCGCCGGTGGGGCCGGTGACGTGCACCTTCGCCTCCAGCGCGGCCAAGGCCACGCACATGTCCGAGGGGTGTGTGGCGATGCACTCTTCGCTGGCGCCCAGGATCGCGAGGATGCGGTTGCGCCCGGTCTTGGCGGGGCAGCCCGAGCCCGGGTCGCGCTTGTTGCAGGGGGTGCACGGGTCGTAGAAGTAGAAGCACCGCGTGCGCTGCAGCAGGTTGCCGCCGTCGGTGGCGGCGTTGCGCAGCTGCGGCGAGGCCCCCGCCAGGATGGCGCTGGCCAGCAGCGGATAGCGTCGGGCCACTCGCTCGTCGTAGGCGGTGTCCGCGTTGGGCGTGAGCGCGCCCAGCATGAGGCCGCCGCCGTCCGTTTCGGTGATGGCGTTGAGCGGCAGGCGCGTGATGTCGACCAGGGTGGAGGGCTTCTCCACGTCGTACTTCATCAGGTCGACGAGGTTCGTGCCGCCCGCGAGCGCGTAGGCGTTGTCGCCGGCCAGGGCCGCCACGGCGTCCTGGACGGTCTCGGCGCGCACATAGCCGTAGCGGTTCACGCGGCCACTCCCTGCTGGTGCTCTTCGGCTCGCCCGTCCTCGCCAGAGCCTGAGCCCAGCACGTCCTGGATCGCGTCCACGATGTTGGTGTAGGCGCCGCAACGGCAGATGTTGCCGCTCATGTACTCGCGGATGTCCTCGCGGGAACGGGCTCGGCCTTCCTGCACCAGGGCCACGGCCGACATGATCTGGCCCGGCGTGCAGTAGCCGCACTGGAAGGCGTCGTGCTCGACGAAGGCGGCCTGCATGGGGTGGAGCGCGCCGTCGGGACCGGCCAGGCCCTCGATGGTGGTCACCTCCGCCCCGTCCAAGGTGATCGCCAGCTTGAGGCAGCTGTTCACGCGCCGGCCGTCCACCAGCATCGTGCACGCGCCGCACTGCCCGTGGTCACACCCCTTCTTCGAGCCGGTCAGATCCAGACGTTCGCGCGCGAGGTCGAGCAGCGTGGTCCAGGGATCGACCTGGAGCTCGCACGTCGCACCATTGATCGTAAGCGTTATGCGCTCCGACGACATAGCGCCCGCTTCCGCCATCTGGACCTCCGATCCATTCGCAAGGCGGAAGGCTCGGTCCGACGACGTGTTCCGTGCGACCGTCTCGCAAGTCGAGGCGCTCTGCGACTCGGCCCGCTATCGGCCGTCCGAGGCGTTCATCGCGGGCCAGTCCGAGTAGCCGACCGCCCCGCCGCCGTACCAGTAG
>CALMRL010000140.1:0-3394 GCA_937873345.1 uncultured Beijerinckiaceae bacterium
GCGGCAATCTAGCGGAGCCGCACCCCGGCCTTGCCACGATTTCCGTCGTGGCGAGCGTCAGCGAAGCAATGACGGAGGGTGGTTGCGCCTTCGCGCTACGCCCCGCGGTGCTGCAGCACCAGACGCATGCCGTCGCGCGGGCGCAGGGTGATGCGCTGCACCGGTTCCACGGGAAACCCGGCGACGGGGGTGAGCACGAAGCGCCGCATCAGCGTCGCCAGCACCACCGCCGCCTCCTGCAGCGAGAAGGCGGCGCCGATGCAAACGCGCGGGCCGACGCCGAAGGGCAGGTAGGCGAAGCGGTCGATCGTCTCCCGCGCCCCCGGCAGGAAGCGGCCGGGATCGAAGCTGTCGGGGTCGCGCCACAGCAGCCTGTGGCGGTGCAGCACGTAGGGCGCGACGATGATCAGCGCGCCCTTGCGGATGCGTCGCCCGCACAGGTCGTCGGGGCCGATCGCCTCGCGGCTCAGGCTGGCGACGGGAGGATAAAGGCGCATCGCCTCCTCGATCACCGCGCGGGTCTCGGGAAGCCTGTCGAGAACGCCCTCCGGCGGACCGTCGAGGGCGCGGTCGGCCTCGGCCGCAAGCCGCTCGCGCCATTCCGGCGACAGCGACAGCAGGAACAGCGACCAGGTGAGGGCGTTCGCCGTCGTCTCGTGACCGGCGCCGATGAAGGTGATGATGTTGGCGCGCACCTCCTCGTTGCTGAGTCCTGTGCCGGTGTCGGGGTCGGAGGCGCGAAGCAGCAGCGTCAGCAGGTCGACCGGCGGCTCCTCGCCGCTCACGATCAGAGCCTTGCGGCGGTCGACGATGGCGTTCACCGCCTCCTCGAAATAGGCGACCTCCGGCTTCGAGCGCCGCTGCGACAGGCGCGGCACCCAGTCGGGGAAGTCGAGGAGGTCGGCGGGATCGAGGGTGCCCACCGCCTGGAAGAAGCGGCTCATCGCGGAGAGCATCGTCTCGGGATCGTTCTCGATGCCGGTCGAGAAGATGGTGTCGCCGAGGATGTCGAGCGTCACCCTGTGCATGTCCTTCTGCACGTCGACGATGCGGCCGGGGCGGATGCGCCCCCAGCGCTCGGCCAGCGCCTCGGCGTTGCGGATCATCGCAGCGGAGAAGGCGTGCACGATGCGCGGAGTGAAGATCGGCGCGATGGCGCGGCGCTGCGCCCGCCATACGGCGCCCTCCGCGGTCAGGAGGCCGTCGTGCAGGCCCGGCGCCAGCACCCGCTTCTGCAAGGCGTCCTTGCGGTAGTTCGCGGCATTGTCGAGCAGCACGCGGCGGATCGACGGAGGATGGTTGATCACGGCGCCGATGCCGAGCAGGCCGCGCCCGGTGAGGATCGGTCGCTCGAAGTGCGCCTGCGTCCAGGTCTCGATCGGGTTGCGCCGCAGCGTGCGCAGGAAGGCGATCGGCCGCATCTGCTCGGCGCGCGGGCGCGGGGCGGGCGGCACCACGCGGGGCATCATCGGCGCGAAGGCGGCCGGCTGGTCGATGTGCAGGGTCATCCCGACGTTATAGCGCCGCCCGCGCTTCGCCGGCATCGGGCATAGCAGCGCGGCGTTGTTCCCGCGGGGCTTGCGCCCGCGCGCCCTACGTCTTCAGGGCTTGGGCTCGGCTATTGCTCGCCGGCCGCGCCGCGCCATATCCCGCGGCATCATTGAAGGCATAAGGAGAGCGGCATGGATACGGATCGCATCGGCGGCACGGCCAAGGAGACGGTCGGCAAGGCCGAGGCCGGCATCGGCGACGCCCTCGGGGACCGTTCGACGCAGGCTTCCGGCTACGCCCGCCAGGCGGCCGGCGCGGCGCAGGACGTTTACGGCCAAGCCAAGGACCAGTTCGGCGACCAGCTCTCGGATGCCACGGATTCCGCGCAGCGCGCGCTGAACTCGCTGGAGGCCGAGGTCAAGGCGCGGCCGCTGATCGCCCTGCTGATCGCCGCGCTGATCGGCTACGTGCTGGCGCAGCTGACCACGCGCTGAGGCGAAGGCCTACAGGAAGACGATCCGGCCTCGACCGACGCAGGCGACGCTGGCCCGCTCAAGCGGACTCATCGCCGCCGCCTCCTTGATGGCGAGGCCGGCCTCGGGTCGCAGCGCCAGCGCGATTTGGGTCAGTTCGTGCAGCGTGTGCTGAGTCCGGTCGACGGTCAGGCTTTCCCCGGCAAAGGCCCGGCGGAGCAGCGCCGTGAGGTCGAGGTTACCTGCGGTGTGGTTCGTGCCGTTCATCGGTCGCTCGTCGCGTCGGTCGGGAGGCGGGCCCGGCCTGCCGGGCGGCTACAGCATGGCGAGACGAAGCTTGCGCGAGGGTGGCGGATAGGCGGCATCGAGCGCGGCACGAGCCTCCGCCGTCAGCACGATGTCGGCGGCGCGGCGGTTCGCCCGCACGTGCGCCACCGTCCCGGCTTTGGGGATCGCGATGGCGCCGTCGCGCATCGCCCAGGCCAGCGCCGCCTGCATCGGCGCGACGCCGTGGCGCTCCGCCACCTCGTGCAGCGCCGCGCTGTCGGGAAGGCGGCCCTGCTCGATAGGGCTGTAGGCCATCAGCGGCATGCGATGACCGGCTAGCCAGGGCACGAGGTCGAACTCCGGCCCGCGCCGCGCGATGTTGTAGAGCACCTGATCGGTCATGCAGCCCTTGCCGCCGGCCTCGACCAGTTCGGCCATGTCGTCGGCGTCGAAGTTCGAGACGCCCCAGCTGCCGATCCTGCCGGCGGCGACCAGCGCTTCCATCGCCTCCACCGTCTCGGCGAGCGGCACCGATCCCGGCCAATGCAGCAGGTACAGGTCGAGACGGTCGGTGCGCAGCCGCCGCAGGCTCGCCTCGCAGGCTGCCGGCAGGCTGCGCCGCCCGGCGTTGTGCGGGTACACCTTGGAGACCAGGAAAACCTCGTCGCGCCGTCCGCCCGCGAGCGCCTCGCCGACGAGCCGCTCGGTAGCACCGTCGCCGTACATCTCCGCGGTGTCGATCAGCGTCATGCCGAGATCGATGCCGCAGATCAAAGCCTCGCGCTCGGCCGCGGCCCGCGACGGGTCCTCGCCCATCCGCCAGGTGCCCTGGCCGAGCTTGGGTATGCGCGCTCCATTCGGCAGTTCGATCTCGCGCATTCCGGTGCCTCCCGCTCCGGCCAACCCGCGCGTCGCGCCGCGGTTCGCCGGCGGTCGCGGCTTGCAAAGCCGAGCGTCGCGTCCCTACTAGTCCGCCGAGGGCACAAGGGCGGGAACGAGGGGCATGTGGGTCCGGCAGCTCGACTGGATCGAGCCGATCGCGGCGGCGCGGCGCCTCGCGAGGTTCAACACGAGGCGGGACGATCCCGACCCGCCGGCCTGGCGCACTCATTTCTTCACCGGCATGCCGGCGCCGGCCGGCGCCGGCATGCCGGTGAAGAAAT
>CALMRL010000140.1:3404-3655 GCA_937873345.1 uncultured Beijerinckiaceae bacterium
CGAGGCACCCGACGCTTGCGCGCTGGAGCATCCTCGCCGCCGACCCCTTCGGTCGCTTCGTCGCCGGCGACGATGGCGTCAGCTGGAACGGCGAGCGGATCGACGCGCCGCCTCTCGCTGCGCTGCGCGAACGGCTCACCCAATACGCCGGCGCGCGCGACGCCGGCCTGCCGCCCTTCGCCGGCGGTGCGATCGGCGCCTTCGCTTACGAGATGGGCTGGGCGCTGGAGGGCCGCGCGCCGCCCCATCCC
>CALMRL010000141.1:0-1693 GCA_937873345.1 uncultured Beijerinckiaceae bacterium
ATGCGAGGCGGCGAAGCCGTCCCTCGCGGGCTCCCCGGCGCGCGGCGTTTCGCGCGAGGACGCCCCGCGCTAGATTTGCCCCGAAGGTTTCCATGATCGATCCAGCCGTACCGCCCGATCTGCCCACGCAAGCCTTGCCCAAGAGCGAGGCGTTCACCGCCGGGCCGCTCGGGCGCCACCGGACCACCGGCGTCGTCGTCGGCTCCGGCGAGGGCGCCGTCACGGTCGGCGGCGGCGCGCCGATCGTGGTGCAGTCGATGACCAACCCCGACACCGCCGACCTCGACGCCACGGTGCGCCAGGTCGCGGCGCTGGCCCGCGCCGGCTCGGAGATGGTGCGCATCACGGTCGACCGCGACGAGGCCGCCGCCGCCGTGCCGAAGATCAAGGAGCGGCTGGCGCGCATCGGCTGCTTCGTGCCGCTGATCGGCGACTTCCACTACATCGGCCACAAGCTCCTGACCGACCATCCCGCCTGCGCCGAGGCGCTGGACAAGTACCGCATCAACCCCGGCAACGTCGGCTTCAGGCAGAAGCGCGACACGCAGTTCGCCACCATCGTCGAGAAGGCGATCCAGTACGGCAAGACGGTGCGCATCGGCGCCAACTGGGGCTCGCTCGACCAGGAGCTGCTCACCCATCTGATGGACGAGAACGCCCGCCTGCCGCATCCCGAGGACATGGGCGCGGTGACCCGCGAGGCGATGCTGCAGTCGGCGCTGCTCTCGGCCAGGCGCGCCGAGGAGATCGGCTTGGCGAAGGACCGCATCATCCTCTCCGCCAAGGTGTCGGCGGTGCAGCAGCTGATTGCCGTCTACCGCATGCTGGCGGCGCGCTCGGACTACGCCTTGCACCTCGGCCTCACCGAGGCCGGCATGGGTTCGAAGGGCATCGTCGCGTCGTCGGCTGCGCTCGGCATCCTGCTCCAACAGGGCATCGGCGACACCATCCGCGTCTCGCTCACCCCCGAGCCCGGCGGCGACCGCACCGTCGAGGTCAAGGTGGCGCAGGAGATCCTGCAGACGATGGGCTTCCGCACCTTCGTGCCGCTGGTCGCCGCCTGCCCCGGCTGCGGGCGCACCACGTCGACCGTGTTCCAGGAGCTGGCGCGCGACATCCAGAACGACATCGTGGAATCGATGCCGGAGTGGCGCACCCGCTATCCCGGCGTCGAGCGGCTCAACGTCGCGGTGATGGGCTGCATCGTCAACGGCCCCGGCGAGTCGAAGCACGCCGACATCGGCATCTCGCTGCCCGGCACCGGCGAAACGCCGGCCGCCCCCGTCTTCATTGACGGCGAGAAGGCGCTGACGCTGCGCGGCGGCAACATCGCGGCCGAGTTCAAGGGGCTGGTCGAGCAGTACATCGAGCGCCGCTTCGGCGCGGGGGCAATCGGCCAGACGGCCCCGCAGCCGGCGGCGGCGGAGTAGCCTGTTGGTCGTCACCGTCGCGGAGCGCAGGGCGCGGGAGGTGGCAACCCTCCGCGCCGCCGGCGCCGCCGCGGTGGCGGAGCTTCGCCGCTATGCCGTGGCGACAGGGGTGCGCTTCATCCTGTTCGGCTCCTTCGCGCGCGGCGACGTCGTGGCGACCAGCGACATCGACCTCGTGGTCGCCGGGCCGCCCGAGCGCCGGCGCGCCGCCCGCACGGACGCCGAGGCGATCTGCGACCGGCTCGGGCTGCGCGCCGACGTGC
>CALMRL010000141.1:1703-3671 GCA_937873345.1 uncultured Beijerinckiaceae bacterium
GTCTGCGACTGCGCCTCGCCCGCGACGGCATCGAGCTGCCGTGAGCCCGCCGTGAGCGACGCGCGCTGGCTCGACGTCGCCGACGACGTCGCCGAGGCCGCGCTGCACTTCCGCAACGCCGTCGCGCTGCACGGCTCCGGCCGCTACGGCGCCGGCGACCTCGACAGCTACCGCGACGGCATGGCGCTGATGCACGCGCTCCAGGCCGGTCACACCTCCGCCGAGCAGGCGCTGACCCGCATCCTCCGTATCCTCGCCGAGGACCTGCCGACGGGCGAGGACTGGCACCGCAAGCTGATCGAGCGCGCGGCCAAGAGCAACGGCAAGGCGCACTCCCGCCCGGCCATCCTGTCGCCGCCCGTGGCGGCCGACCTCGACGAGACGCGACGCTTCCGCAATCGCGCGATGCGCGCCTACGGACGCTTCGACGCCGCCCGCATCGGCCCGACGCTGGACGCCGCGGGCCGCCTCGCCGCGACGCTCGCGGCCGACATCGAGCGCTTCAAGGGTGTGGTCGATCCGGACTGAGCCCCGCGCCGGTGTTCGTCCGAAAGCTCCCGGCCTGCCACGGGCTTCGTTCCTTCGGCGACTTCTCCGGATCGTTGCGAAAGGCTATCAGGCGCCTTCGATCCGTGACCGCAGCCACCGACGCCCAAGAAGCGGGACGCGCCATCATGAGCACCATCGAGACGAGCAACCTCGAGCGCCTCGGCGCGGCCTTCCCCTTCCTCGGCGCGCTGGCGCCGGGCGACCGCGAGCGCCTGTCACGCGTCGCGCGGTTCCCGGTGCTCGCCGCCGGCGAGGTCGCCTACGAGCTGGACGCGCCCTGCCCGAACTACCTGCTGTGCATCGAGGGACGCACGCGCGTCTTCCGCACCAGCGAGGGCGGGCGCGAGGTGAGGCTCTACACCGTCGAGGGCGGCGGCACCTGCGTGCTGACCACGCAGTGCCTGCTGTCGCGCTCGACCTTCCCGGCGGAGAGCGTCGCCGAGCGGCGCACCCTGCTCGCCGCCGTCCCCGCCGCCTCGTTCCACCTCTTCATGGCGGAGGTGCCGCTGTTCCGCGACTTCGTGCTCGCCGACTACGCGAAGCTGCTCGGCACCATGTTGTCCTCCGTCGACGCGCTGGCGTTCCAGACGGTGGAGCAGCGCCTCGCCCGCCGCCTGCTCGCCGAGGCCGGCGACGCTTTGGTGGTCGACAAGACGCACCAGCAGCTCGCCTCCGACATCGGCAGCGTCCGCGAGATCGTCAGCCGCCACCTCGGCGGCTGGGAGAAGAAGGGCTGGGTGGTGAACCTGCGCGGCCAGGTTCGCATCCTCGACCGCGCCGCGCTGGCGACGCGGCGGGCCACCGCCGACGCCTGAGGGGCGCTCACGACCTCTTCAGCTTGCGGGCCTTGTCGACGTTCTTCGCCGTGTCGAGGCCCTTGGCGCCTTCGAGCCTGGTGCCGTCCATCTCCGTACCGTCGAGGTTGGCGCCGGCGAAGGTCGCGTCGCGGCAGTCGGCCCCGGTGAGGTCGGCGCGCGACAGGTCGGCGCCGGAGAAGTTCGCGCCTTCCAAGTCGGCGAAGGACAGGTCGACGTGGCCCATGTCGGTGTGGCTGAAATCCACGCCCTGGGCCTTGGCGTTGCCCATCTCGGTGTGCATCAGGCCCATCGACTGGTTGTTCAGGTGTGCCGAGATGTCGGCGCCGTCGAACTTGGCGCCCTGCAGGCTGCCTCCTGTGAAGCGCGCCTGCACGCGGGCGCCGGTGAAGTTCGCGCCCTTGAAGATCGGGATCTCGCCCTTCACCGCGTCGAGTCCCTGCGCCACCACCGGCGCGACGAGGCTGGCGTCCGCGAGGTCGGCGTCGGTGAAGTCCGCGCCGATCAGCCAGGAGAGGTTGAGGTTGGCGTTCCGCAGGTCGGCGCGCACGAACTTGGCCTTGGCGAGCTTGGCGCCGAACAGGTTCGCTCCGGCGAGGTCGGC
>CALMRL010000142.1 GCA_937873345.1 uncultured Beijerinckiaceae bacterium
GCCCCGGAGCCGCCGATGTCCCTCCTGCCTTTCGACAAGCGCGAGGGCGCGATCTTCATGAACGGCGCGATGGTGCCGTGGGCCGACGCCAAGCTGCACGTGCTGTCGCATGGGCTGCACTACGCCTCCTCCGTCTTCGAGGGCGAGCGCGCCTACGGCGGCGTCATCCACAAGTCGCGCGAGCACTCCGAGCGCCTGATCGCCTCGGCGCAGGCGCTCGACATGGTACTCCCCTATTCCGCCGCCGAGCTCGACCGGATCAAGGACGAGGTGGTGCGCGCCAACGACCTTGGCGACTGCTACGTGCGGCCCGTCGCGTGGCGCGGCAGCGAGATGATGGCGGTGTCGGCGCAGAACGCGACCATCAACCTGGCGGTCGCGGTGTGGGCTTGGCCCTCGATGTTCGACATGGCGACCAAGATGAACGGCATCCGCCTCGACATCGCGCAGTGGCGGCGCCCGGACCCGCGGACCGCCCCCTGCCAGGCCAAGGCGGCTGGCCTCTACATGATCTGCACGCTGTCGAAGCACGCCGCCGAGCGCAGGGGCTACGCCGACGCGATGATGCTCGACTGGCAGGGCCGCGTCGCCGAGTGCACCGGCGCCAACATCTTCTTCATCAAGGATGGGGTGATCCACACGCCGATCGCCGACTGCTTCCTCGACGGCATCACCCGGCGCACGGTGATCGAGCTGGCCCGCCGCCGCGGGATGGAGGTGATCGAGCGCCGCATCATGCCGGACGAGCTGGCCTCCTTCAGCGAGTGCTTCGTCACCGGCTCGGCCGCCGAGGTAACGCCGGTGTCGGAGATCGCGCAGGTCCGCTTCACGCCCGGCGCGATCTCGCGGCAGCTGATCGAAGATTATTCCGCGGAGATGCAGCCGAAGCGTCGAGCGGCCTGACGCCCCGATCGCCCGGCACCCTCGGCCTCGTCCGGCGGATCGGCTGCCTGCCGATCGATAGATTGTGCCCCAGAAGAACACGGGCTAACCACCGCCGGTGACGGTGGCCATCGGGGTTGCCGGCCCGGAGCCGTCCGTGATGCCCACTGGCGCATGCCTCCCGTCAGCTCCCGTCGCCGGCGGATCGATGCGTAGAGCCCTGCTCGCCGCCGGGGCGGCCGCGATGCTGTGTTGCGCCCAGCCGGTGCGGGCCGAGGACGCCGGCGGCAAGCCGGTCGGCGACGTCTTCTACGGCGCCTCCTTCAAGGACATGAAGGACCAGCTGGAGAGCCTCGACCAGTTCAAGGGCAAGGTCGTCGTCATGTACTTCTGGGCGACCTGGTGCGTGCCGTGCCGCGTCGAGACCCCGAATCTCGTCAAGCTCAACGAGGAGTACAAGGGCAAGGGCGTGGAGGTCGTCGGCCTCGCCCTCGACAACGGCGATAGGGTCCGCGACTTCGTGAAGGACAACGGCATCAGCTATCCCGTTTTCTACGGGGGCCGCGAGGCGGTGCAGCTCGGCAGGGCGCTCGGCAACGACCATGGCGCGATCCCCTTCACCGTCGTCATCGGCAAGGACGGCAAGCTCATCCACACCTTCAAAGGCGACCTGCCCAACGCGGAGCTGGAGAAGATCATCGACCCGCTGATCGGGTGAGGTCGCACCCTCGCGGGAGGTCGGCCGCCAAGGAATCCGCCGCGAATGCGGATAGCCGGCTCGCCGGCTTAACGATGGAGAGAACGCCACATGCTTTGGAGAAGACGTGCAGCGCCTCCGGGAGGGCATCGATCGATGCTTCTCGCCGGCGTCGCCGCGCTGGGGCTCGCCGCGACCGCGACGACGGCTCCAGCTATGAAGGCCCTGGCCGCGACGACCTACGGGCCCGACAACACCGTGACCGTGTCGGACGGATCGCCTGTGAACTGGCTGTCGGTGACCTGGATGACGATGGAGGAGGCCGACCGCGTCGACCTCGCCGGCAAGACCAAGCCCGCGCTCGCCGACAGCTGGACGTGGATCAACCCGACCACCCTCGAGCTGAAGCTTCGCAAGGACGTCAAGTACCAGGACGGCACGCCGTTCACGGCCAAGAACATGAAGACGGCCTTCGACAAGGTCAACGATTGGTCGCAGCCGCACCCGCCGGGCAAGTTCCTGAACTGGGCCAAGGGTTCCGAGGCCAAGATCAAGGACGACTACACCCTCGACATCGTGCTCCCCGAGCCCGATTCTGCCGCCTTCATGAAGCTGCGCGGCATGCACGTTCCGTCGAACGCCTTCTGGGACAAGCTCGGCTTCGTCGACAAGAAGACCGGTTCGGCCAACGGCCATTGGTGAGTCATCGACGCTGCCGGTCCGTGGGGGACTGGTCCGTTCGTACTCGCCGAGGGCGTTTCGCAGCTCGAAAAGCGTAGCCCCGAGGTCGTCCTCGACCCCAACGAGACCTACTGGAACCTCGAGCGCAAGCCGGCGGTCCGCCTGGTCTTCGACAACATCGTCTCCAAGGCCGATGCCATCAAGGCGGTCGCCATGGGCGACAAGAAGATGGACATCGTGACGATGCTGACCCCCGCCGAGGCGAAGGGCTTCGACGGACACGGCAACGCGCACATCCAGAGCCGCAACGCCAAGACGGTGATCGCCGGCGTGTTCAACCAGACCGAGGCGAACTCGTCCTGGAAGAACAAGGCGCTTCGCCAAGCCATGAACATGGCGATCGATCGCGCCGCTCTGCTCAAGGACGCGGGCGGCGGCTACGGCGTGCTGATGCCCGCCTTCATCCAGCCCGGTCGCTTCGGCCAGGATGCCGCCCTGAAGCAGTATCCCTACGACGTCGGCAAAGCGAAGGCGGAGATCAAGAAGGACGGCCTGGAGGGCAAGGAGATCACGATCGGCGCGGCGGAGGAGTACGCTCCCCTGGTCAAGCAGATCGGCGAGCAGCTCGACAAGGTCGGCATGAAGACGAAGATGGTCGACGCCAAGGATAAGAGCGCCGACATGACCCTCGTGTGGCACTTCGACTGGTCGCCGGAGTACCCGGTGGGTGTCGTGTACCGCGAGTTCTTCGGCAAGGACGGCAGCTTCCGCGAGGGGTCGGACCCGACCGAGTTCGACAAGCTCGCCGACAAGGTGCTGGAGACCGAGGACTCGGCCAAGCAGGCCAAGGCCGTCGCGGCGATCGAAGCCTACGAGCACGAGCAGGCCAACGTCCTGTTCCTGTACTCGCCGGCGACGCTGTTCGCCGTGTCGAACCGCACCGTCTTCGAGCCCTCGGACACGTTCATGTTCGACGGCGCGACGATCAAGACCAAGACCACCAAGGCCGAGAAGTAACAAGGACCAACTCGGTCGCGGCTCCGGCCGCGACCTTTCTCCAACCCCTGCTGCGGCTCCGGCCGCAGCTTTTTTGCGTCGTCGGGCCTCCGGAGGCCCGCTCATCGAAGGATCATCGCCGATGCGCTTCGACCTGCTCCGCCGCGGCCTCGACCGCCGTTCCTTCGGCCGGGCCGGGGCCGGCGGTCTCGCCTCCCTCGCGGCCGGTCTCGTCGCGACCGCCGCCGCCGCGGAGGGAGACACCGGCGGCAAGGCCCGGGCCTGGGCTCACCGTGCCGCGTTCCCGGTCAGCTCGGATGATCGCAAGACGCAGATGCTGGTGCTCGGCAACGTCCGCAACTACGTCGCCTTCTACAAGGCCAAGGACGAGCCCTGCCAGATCGAGATCGTCGCCTTCGGTCCCGGCTTCTCGATGCTGCGCGGCGACATCTCGATGATGAAGGGCGAGATCGAGACCTTGCAGAAGGACCTCGGCGCCTCGCTCACCGTTTCCGCCTGTCGGAACACCCGCACCGCGATCGCCGAGAGCGAGAACCGCCATCCCGACGACATCCCGCTGCTGCCGGGCGTCACGGAGACGCCGAGCGGGGTGGTCCGCCTCGCCGAGCTGCAAGGACAGGGCTACGCCTATCTGAGGCCGTAGAGCGCCGGCGTCACGGCGGCATGGTCTGCGCCGGCCCGACGCGTTGACGCCTTGTGCGGCGCCAAATCGCCGAAAGACCACAGACGCGCTTCCCAGCCCGATGCTCTAGCTTTCCCTCGGCTGCCTCGCGCCAGCGACTTCGCGCCAGAGCAGGATCAGCACCGCCATCGTCGCCGGACCGACGAACAAGCCGAGCAGGCCGAAGCTCTCGACGCCGCCCAGGATGCCGAGCAGCACCCAGATGAACGGCAGCTTGGTCGAACCGCCGATCAGCGACGGCCGTACGAAATGGTCGGCCGCGAAGGTCACGATGAAGCCCGCCACCACGATGACGATCGCCGCAGCCGCCTTTCCGGCGGCGATGGCGAGCAAGGCGGCGACGCCGATCGCGATGGCGGCGGCGAAAGGCACCATCGCGGCGACGGCGGTGAAGGCACCGAGCAGCACGGCGTGCGGCACGCCGCTGACCGCATAGACGATGCCGAGCAGCACGCCCTCGCCCAAGCCCACCAGGATGAGGCCGTTCACCGTGCCGTGCACCGAAGCGACGATCTGCTTGCCGACGCGCTCGCCGCGCGGCCCGAACAGCCGGTCCGAGGCGGCGAGCCCCTGCGTCACCACGTTTTCACCCTCGCGCAGCAGGAAGAACAGGGCGAGCAGGGCGAAGCCGAACAGCACGATGCGGTGCACCGCGTCGCGGCCGAAGGTCTTGCCCAGCTCGCGGTTGGACGCGGTGTCGAGCTTCTCGGCGTATTCCTTGGCGAAGCCGGCGCGGGCGAGGTTGTTGCTCCACCAGTCGGCGACCGGCTTCTGCGCCTTCTCCGGCAGCTTGGACACGGCGTCGGGCACGGGGATGCCGTTCGCCTCCGCCTGCTTGGCGTAATCGAGCACGTTGTGCGCCTCGCGCATCGCCTCCACCGCGGCGATCGTGACGGGCAGCAGGAACACCAGCGCGACGAGCGCGGTGAACAGCATCGGCCAAATTTCCTCGCGCATCCGCCGGCCAGCGCCGCGGGCGACGCGGGAGAATAGCGGCCACAGCGCCACGGCGAGCACGACGGCCCAGACGAGCGCGCGGAGATAGTTCGACAGGATATACAGGCCGAGCGCGAGGAACGCCGCCGTCAGGATCACACGCGCCGCGACGTGCCAGTGCCTGAGGTCGGCACCCTCGCGCTCGACATAGGCTTCGGCGCGCGCCGCAACGCGTTCGGCGATGGGCACGACGCGCGACCCGACTTCGTCCTGCCGCCTGCCCAACCATGTCGTGATCTGCTTGATCATTCCCGCCCCGCCCGACTCCTATCGCGGTGCAAGGTGATCCGTCGCATCCCCGGTGTCCAGCGCGGTAGAGCCTCACGGGCGGCGCTCCGCGTCAGATCGTGGCGACAGAGCCGCCGTCGACGCGGTAGTTCGCGCCGTTGCAGAAGCTCGCCTGCGCCGAGCACAGGAACACCACCATCGCCGCCACCTCTTCCGCGCGGCCGCGGCGCTGCAGCTCCAGCGTCGGACGCTCCTCCTTCAGGAAGGACTGGATCGCCTCGTCGACGCTGGTGCCGTTCTCCTTGGCGCGCTTCTCCATCATCGCGTCGGTCATCGGCGTCGCGATGTAGGCCGGGCCGACCGAGTTCACCAACACGCCGTGCTTCGAGTAGGTCTTCGACAGGCCCTTGGCCAGGTTGCGGATGCCGGCCTTGGCGGCGCAGTACGGCAGCTCGTCGGCGTAGGGCTGCTCGGAATCCTCGGAGGCGAACAGCACGATGCGCCCCGAGCCGCGCTTCGCCATCGCCGGCACGAAGGCGCGCACCACGCGCACCGTGCCCATCAGCAGGATGTCGATCGTCTCCTGCCAGCCGTCGTCGCCGATCTCGTGGAACTGGCCGGTCGCCCCGGTGACGCCGGCGGCGTTGACTAGGCAGTCGATCGGCCCGAGCGTCTCCACGGCGAAGGCCTGCAGAGCTTCGACGGACGCCGTGTCGGTGACGTCGACGACGTGAGGGTGGACGTCGCCCTCCAGCGTCTTCGCCGCCGCCTGGATCTGGTCCTCGTACTGGTCGGCGATGACGACCCGGGCGCCCTCCGCCAGCAGCATCTTCGCAGTCATCAGCCCCATGCCGGAGTCGGCGCCCGTGATGACGGCGGTCTTGCCCTTCAGCCCGTAGTCCATGTCGACTCCTGTCGCTCGATCGCCAGCGGAACGGCGCCGCGCCGCTTCCGTTGCCTGAGGCGACGCCGGGCCACAGCCCGGCATCTGCGCGACGAGGCCGGGCTATCGCCCGGTACGGAGGGAGGGGATGATGCTGGACCCGCAGGCCAAGGCCGTCCTCGACGAGCTTGCCGCCAAGGCCAGGCCGATGCCGGCCGACGAGGCCGACTGGCTGCAAGGATACCGAGAGGAGCTGGAGGACGTCGTCGCGATGCAGGGTCCGATGCCCGAGGTCGCCGTCACCGAGGCGGTGATGCCGGGGCCGGCGCCGCTGAAGCTGCGCTGGTTCATGCCGGCGGGCGAGGGCGCGCTGCCGACCGTGCTGTTCCTCCACGGCGGCGGCTTCGTCGCCGGCAGCCTGGAAGCCTACGAGATACCCCTGCGCCACCTCGCGCTGCGCTCCGGCTGGCAGGTGGCGGCGCTGGACTACCGGCTGGCGCCCGAGCACCCCTACCCCGCCGCCCCCGACG
>CALMRL010000143.1:0-303 GCA_937873345.1 uncultured Beijerinckiaceae bacterium
CCTCGATCTTCACTTTGGGAAGGAAGTCGACGACGTATTCGGCGCCGCGGTACAGCTCGGTGTGGCCTTTCTGGCGACCGAAGCCCTTGGCCTCGAGGACGGTGATGCCGGCGACGCCCGCCTCGTGCAACGCCTCCTTCACCTCATCGAGCTTGAAGGGCTTGATGATCGCCTCGATCTTCTTCATGTCCGCCGAATCTCCGCCGCCGCTAAACTGCCTGCAAGCTAGGCAATTTTCCACGGGGTAGCACCTGCCGTGCCATCGCACCTTCGTCCGAGACGCCCGCCATCAACCCGCACCGG
>CALMRL010000143.1:326-2792 GCA_937873345.1 uncultured Beijerinckiaceae bacterium
CCAATCCGACCACGATCCGTCGTAGAGCCTGGGCGAGCCGTGCACGGCCTCGCCGGCGCGCGCGAGTTCATGCAGCCCGAGCAGCAGCACCGCCGCCGACACCCCGGAACCGCAGGAGGCGATGATCGGCTCGTCGAGCGCTACGCTGGCTCTCGCGAAGGCCGCCGCGACTTCCGGCAGGGGCCGCAACCGCCCATCGTCGACAAGCATCTGCCACGGCAGGTTGCGCGAGGCGGGAATGTGCCCGGGGCGCAATCCAGGCCGCGGCTCCGGGACGGAGCCGGCGAAGCGGGCGGCGACGCGGGCATCGACGATCTGCGCCGAGCCGGACCGCGAGGCGGCGAGCACCGCCTCCGCCTCGACCACAGCGACGGGATCGAAGCTCGCCTGGAAGCGGCACGGCTGGCGGCGCGTCGGTCCCTCCTCAAGCGGCAGCCCGGCCTTGCGCCACGCCCGCAGTCCACCGTCGAGGATGCGGACGTCGCGCGCCCCATAATGCCGCAGCATCCACCAAGCGCGGGCGCCGCCGAGCAGGTCGGTTGCGTCGTAGACGACGAGTGCATCGTTCTCGCCGATGCCGAGTGCGCCGACGAGCCGGGCGAAGGGCTCGGCATCCGGCAACATGTGCGGCAGCGGCGAGCCTGGTGCGGCGATGCGGTCAACGTCGAAGCGCACGGCGCCGGGGATGTGTCCCTGGGCGAAAAGGGCATCGCCGTCCCTGCCCTCGTTCGGCAGATAGAAGGAGGCCTCGACAGGCACGACGCTGTCGAGGTGTTCGGCGACCCATTGCGGCGAGACGAAGCTGTCCATTCGCGCTCCTCAAACGAATCCGGGATCGATGCTCGGCGCGCGCCCGAGCCAGGTGGGTACGGGTAGGCTCTTGGCGCGCAGGAACTCGGGGTTGAAGAGCTTCGATTGATAGCGCGAGCCGGAGTCGCAGAGGATGGTCACAACCGTGTGCCCCGGCCCGAGCCGGCGGGCAAGGTGCATCGCGCCGGCGACGTTGATGCCCGAGGAGCCGCCGAGCAGCAGCCCCTCGTGCTCGGCGAGGTCGAAGACGATCGGAAGCGCTTCCTCGTCGGAGACGCGGAACGCCATGTCGATCGAGGCGCCTTCGAGATTGGCGGTGACGCGGCCCTGGCCGATGCCTTCGGTGATGGAGCTGCCCTCGGCGTGCAGCTCGCCGATGCTGATCCAATCGTAGAGCGCGGAGCCGTGAGGGTCGGTGAGGGCGATGGCGATCTTCGGGTTCTTCTCCTTCAGGGCCAGGGCGACGCCGGCAAGCGTCCCGCCGGTGCCGACCGCGCAGGTGAAGCCGTCGACCCTGCCGCCGGTCTGCTCCCAAATTTCGGCGCCGGTCGTTGCGCGGTGGCCGTCGCGATTGGCGACGTTGTCGAACTGGTTGGCCCAGACCGCGCCCTCGGGCAGCTCGTTGGCGAGGCGTTCGGCGAGGCGGCCGGACAGCTTCACGTAGTTGTTGGGGTTCCTGTAGGGGACCGCCGGTACCTCGATCAGCTCGGCGCCCTGCAGGCGCAGCATGTCCTTCTTCTCCCGGCTCTGCGTCTCGGGGATGACGATCACCGTGCGGAAGCCGAGCGCATTGGCGACGAGGGCGAGGCCGATGCCGGTGTTGCCGGCCGTCCCCTCGACCACCGTGCCGCCGGGCTTCAACGTGCCGCGGCGGACGGCATCCTCGATGATGAACAGGCCGGCGCGGTCCTTGACCGAGCCGCCGGGGTTCATGAACTCCGCCTTGCCGAGGATTTCGCAGCCCGTCGCCTCCGACGCGTGGCGGAGACGGATCAGAGGCGTGTGGCCGATGGCGTCGAGGACAGATGTCACGGGCTGGGCATTCCTGCGGGGGCTTCGGGTGCAGCGTTCGGGGGAGCATAGAGCGTCGCGGGCCGTGCGTGTACCCACGCGGCGTCGAGGAGGAACTCCAATTGTCCATCTTCCGTGCCGCGCCCGCCGACGGCGTCGCCTGGATCACCGGTGCGAGCGCCGGCATCGGTCGCGCACTGGCGCTGCTGCTGGCAGCGCGCGGCTGGCGCGTCGCCGCCACCGCGCGCCGCGTCGACCTGCTGCGCGACCTGGAGGCGGAGGGCGGGGGACGCATAACCGCCTTCCCCGGCGACGTCACCGACCTGGACGCGATGCGCGGAGCGGTTGCGTCGATCGAAGCGCGGCTCGGCCCGATCGCGCTCGGCGTGCTCAACGCCGGCTTCTACGACGAGAGGGAGAAAGCGGCCTTCGACGCCACCGTCGCCTGGAGCACCGTGGAGGCGAACCTCGGCGGCGCGATCGCCTGTCTCGATCCCCTGCTCGCGCGCATGCGGGCGCGCGGCAGGGGGCAGGTCGCGCTTGTCGCCTCGCTCGCCGGCTACGGCGGCATCCCCGGCTCCGCCGCCTACGGTGCCGCCAAGGCCGGCATCATCGCCCTCGCCGAAGCGCTGAGGCTGACGCATG
>CALMRL010000143.1:2802-3561 GCA_937873345.1 uncultured Beijerinckiaceae bacterium
CGGCATCACCGTGCAGCTCGTCAATCCCGGCTTCGTCGCCACCGCGATGACCGCCGGCCACGGCTACGCGATGCCGCTGATGATGAGCGCCGAGGCGGCGGCCACCCGCATCGCGGCGGGGCTGGCGCGCGGCGGGTTCGAGATCACCTTCCCGCGCCGCCTCGCCCTGGCGGTGAAGCTCGCAGGCCTGCTCCCCTACCCCCCGTGGCTGGCGCTGATGGCGCGGGCGACCCGGCGGGCGAAGCCGCCGTAAACCCGCGTTTTTCGACGTCGGCGTGAACCCGGTGTTTACCCCGTCCCGCCAATCTCTCCCCACGTGTCGCGTTGGTGAGGTTCGTCGATGAAGTCCGATTTCGCCCGTCTTCTCCGGGACAAGCGCGGTTCGAGCTTCGAGGGCATCGCGCTGTCCGTGGCGATCATCGCCGTCGCCTTCGTCGCCTCGGCCGACATGCTCGACTACATGCTGAAGAAGCACCACGAGACCGAGCAGGTCGCCTCGACGCAGCTGCCGGGGAACCTCGACACGGCGCCGACGGGATCGCTGCCGAAGCTGATCACGCGCTCCGTGCTCGACCCTTGCACCGGCCAGGTGAAGTAGGCGTCACAGCGCCCGCTGCATCAGCACGACGTCGAGCCAGCGCCCGAACTTCCAGCCGACCGCGGACAGTGTTCCCGCGGTCGCGAAGCCGGCACGGGTATGCAGCGCGACGGAGGCGGCGTTGGCGTGGTCACCGATCACCGCCACCATCTGCCGGAAGC
>CALMRL010000144.1 GCA_937873345.1 uncultured Beijerinckiaceae bacterium
CCTGCGGCCGCCCCGACCGCTCCCGCGGTGGGACCGAGGCTCATCGCGCTTTTCCCGCGCGAACTCGACCGCGACCGCGCCAGTCCGCTCCTCGAAGCGGCGCCGGCCGCCCCGCGCGAGGCGACGCCGCCGATCCTCCACGACGTGCCCTGGGACGACCCCGACGTGCTGCCGGTCTATGCCCGCTGGCTCCGGGCACGGGCGGCCTGACACCATCGCGGCGCCTACAGCATTGCGCCGGATATCGAATCCGGTGCGATGCTGTAGGCCCTTGTGCCGCATCGGATTTCCCCGAAAACCGCTGACGCACTTTTCGGTCCGATGCTTTAGCGGCGTCGGCGCCGCTTATTGCGCGGCGAGACGCGTCGGCGCCCAGCCGCCGCCGAGCGCGACGAACAGGTTGACCGAGGCGCCGAGCTGGCGCGTCAGCAGGCCGATCGAGGCCTGCTGCTGCGCCAGCAGCGCGGTCTGCGCCACCGCCACGTCGAGATAAGTGGTGGCGCCGTCGCGGTAGAGCGTCAGCGACACGCTGAGCACCTTCTGGTCGGCGCTGATCGCCGCGGCCAGCCGCTTGGCCTCGGCGCCGAGGTAGCGCTGCGCCGACAACGCGTCCTCGACCTCCTGCACGGCGATGAGGATCGTCTGCTTGTACTGGGCGTAGGCCTGATCGCGCCGCGCCATCGCCGCGTCCAGCTCGGCGGTGCGCCGGCCGCCGTCGAACAGCGGCAGATCGACCGAGGGGCCGATGGTGTAGAGGATGTTCTTTGGGTCGAGCAGGCGCACCCCGCGGTCCTGCGTGCCGCCGTACAGGTTGATGAAGACGCGAGGGTAGAAGGCCGATTTGGCGATACCGATGCCCTCGTTCGCCGCCGCCACCTGCCGCTCGGCGGCGGCGATGTCGGGGCGCCGCTCCAGCAGGTCGAGGGGCGCCGTCGCCGGCCCGCGAGGCTCGGCGATGGTGATCGCCGCCTGCGGGATGGTGAAGGACGACGCCGGCTGCCCGACGAGGGTGGCGATGGCGTGCTCCAGGATGGCGCGCTGCGCCAGCGCGTCGTCGGTGAGCGCCTTGGCCGTCTCGAGCTGCGCCTGGGCGCGGGCCACGTCCTCGGGCGGCGCGATCTTGCCGGCGAAGCGGTTCTGCGTCAGCGTCAGGGCGTCAGCGTAGGCCTTGGTCGCTGCGCGCAGCAGGGCGAGCTGGCGGTCGAGGCCGCGCAGCGCGAGGTAGTCGCGGGCGACCACCGCGTGCAGCGACAGCCGCACGTTCTCCAGCAGCGCCGCCTGTGCCTGCCCCTGCGCCGCCGCCTGCTTGATGGTGTCGCGCACCCGGCCCCACAGGTCGACCTCGTAGCTCGACTGGATCGCCAGCCGGTCGTCGCCGTAGTGCGTCGGCTCGGTCGAGGGCAGCGAGCGGTAGGTGCGGTGCTCGGACTGCCGGTTGGTGGTCAGCTGCGACATCTGGTCGAGGGTCGGGTACAGGCCGGACTCCGTGCCCTGCACGGCGGCGCGCACCGCCTCGTAGTTCGCCAGCGCTGCGGCGAGCGACTGGTTGGCGTCGTCGACCTGGGGCTCCAGCGCGTCGAGCGTCCTGTCGCGGTATACGATCCACCACGGCCCGCGCGGCTCGTCGTCACGCGGCCGGGCGAGCTGCCGGTCGCCGCTTTCCTTGAACTTCGCCGGCAGCGACACCGCCGGCGGCGCGTAGGGCGGGGCGAAGTCGCAGCCGCCGAGCCCCGTCGCGACGAGCAGCGCGGCGAGCAGAGCCTTCGGCTTGGGCCTCACTTGGCAGCCTCGTGGCGGGGAGGCTCGGCCTCCTTCGCCGGCTTGCCGTCGATGCGCTCCACCTGCACCTTGTCGCCGGTCTCGATCGCGTCGGACGGGCTCGCGACGAGCTTGTCGTCGGGCTCCAGCCCGGCCGAGACCTCGATCGTCGTCCCCGTGTCGAGGACGATCGTCACCGGTTTCAGGGTGACCGTGCCGTCCTTCACGGTCGCGACCTCCGGCGAGCGGTTGCGGAAGATCATCGCCGCGGAGGGGATCGTCAGCAGGTGCGGATCGAGGGGCAGGGTGAAATGCGCCTCGGCGTAGGCGCCGGGCGACAGCAGCCCGTCCCGGTTGTCGAACAGCGCCTCGACGAGCAGGGCGCGCGACTGCGCCGAGATGGCATCCGCCGTGGTGTCGACCTTGCCGGGGAAGGTGCGGCCGGGGAACTGCGGCAGCACCAGCGTCACCGGCATCCCCCGCTTCATGCCGGCGACCTGCATCTGCGGCACTTGCACGTAGACGCGCATCTCCTTGACGGCGGCGACGTCGAACAGGCCGGACGCGCTGCTGTTGGTGGACGACACCAGCGCGCCGACGTCGATGCGGCGAGTGGTGATGATGCCGTCGAAGGGCGCGACGATGTTCTTGAACGACTCCAATGCCTTGACGCGGTCCAGGTTGGCCTGGGCCGCCGCCACTTGCGCCTTGCGTGCCTGGGCGTCGCCCTCCTTCTCGTCGGCGGTCTGCTGCGACACCGCCTGCGAGGCGCGCAACGCCTTCCAGCGGTCGGCGGTCAGCACGGCGAGGTTGTAGTCGGCCTGCGCCTTGTCCAGTTCGCCCTTGGCGTGCTCCAGTTGCTGGTCGAGCTCGGGCGCGTCGATCTTGGCGAGCAGTTCGCCCTCGTGCACCCGGGCGCCGATGTCGTGGTACCACATCTTGACGTAGCCCGAGACCTGCGAATGGATCGGCGCGGTGTAGAAGGCCTCGATGTTGGCCGGCAGCACCAGCCGCTGGCCCTCGGTCGGGGCCTTGGGCGAGACGAGGGCGACGCTCGGCACGGCCTGCGCCTTGGTCCAGTCGGCGAGCTTGGCGTCGCCCTCGTTGCGCTCGAAGATGCCGTAGGCGGCGAGCGCCAGCAGCGCCACCGCGCCCATCACCAGCCAGCGCCCCACGCGCGGGCGCCGCGGCATTCCTCGCGACGTTTCCTGCGGCGTGTCCCGCGGCCCAGCCGCCGGCGCGTCGGTTCCCGTCATCGAACCTCGCCCCTTCCCCGAGCCAGACCCTCGGCTGCCAGTCCTTCGCCTGCCAGCCCCTCGACCACGCGATCAAGACGCTTTTGCGATGGCGCCGCCGGCGGTCGGCAAAGGCGCGCAAAGCGCCGTGGAGTGTGGCCGGGCGGCACCGCTTGCGCGGCCGCTTCGGCGACGACGCGACCCGTCATGCCTTCGCCCCGGCCGGAGCGGCCGGCGATGCGTGCCTGTCCGCGCGGTCCCTGCTTCGCCGCGTCCCGAGGGGAGCGTGCACCATCGCGAACACCACCGGCACGAACAGCAGCGTCGCCACCGTGGCGAACAGCAGGCCGCCGATCACGGCGCGGCCGAGCGGCGCGTTCTGCTCCACCGAGATCGCCATCGGCCCCATGCCGATGATCATCGCGAGCGCCGTCATCAGCACGGGGCGGAAGCGCGTCGTCCCGGCCTCGATCGCGGAGTCGATCGGCGACAAGCCCTCGGCGAGCTTCTCGCGGCAGAAGGACACCACCAGGATCGAGTTCGCCGTGGCGACGCCCATGCACATGATCGCGCCGGTGAGCGCCGGCACCGACAGGGTGGTGCGGGTCGAGAACAGCATCCACACGATGCCGGCCAGCGCCGCCGGCAGCGCGGTGATGATGACGAAGGGGTCGAGCCAGGACTGGAAGTTGACGACGATCAGCATGTAGATCAGCACGACCGCGATCGCCAAGCCGACGTAGAGTTGGCTGTAGGCGGCGTTCATCGTCGTGACCTGGCCAGACAGCTTCACCGTCGAGCCCGGCGGCACGTCGCTCCTCGTGTCGTCGAGGATCGTCTGGATGTCGGCGGCGACGGCGCCGAGGTCGCGGCCGTAGGTCGAGGCGTAGATGTCGACCACCGGCTGCACGTTGTAGTGCGACACCACGCCGGGGCTGACCGAGCGCTTGGTGTTGGCGACGCCCGACAGCAACATCGGCCCGTTCTTGCCGTTGATCTGGATGTTGTCGAGCTTGTTGCGCGTGTCGAGCCAGTATTGCGGCGTCTGCGTGACGATGGGATAGGAGACGCCATTCGCGGGATTGAGCCAGAAGGTCGGATTGGTCTGCATCGACCCGGCGAGGTTGACCTGCATGTTGCGGGTGACGTCCCCCTCGGTCAGCCCGATCTGGTTGGCGATCGAGCGGTCGACGTCGACGTTCAGGGTGGGATAGTCGAACACCTGCTGGATGCGGGCGTCGGCGATGCCGTTCACCTGCCTGATCCTGCGGAAGATCATCTCGGCGTAGTGCCGGTTCTCCGCCTGCTTGCGGCCGATCACCTGCACGTCGATCGGTGCCGGCAGGCCGAAGTTCAGGATCTGCGTGGTGATGTCGGCCGGCAGGAAGGAGAAGGTGGTGCCGGGGAACTGCCGCGGCAGCGTCTCGCGCAACGCCGTCATGTAGCCGGCGGTGCGGCCCGCCGCGTCCTCGCTCAGGCTCATCAGGATGTCGGCGTCGATCACTCCGATGGTGCCGGAGTTGCCGTAGGCGACGTTGATGCCGGAGATCGGCATGCCGATGTTGTCGACGATCGACTGGAGCGCGTCGGGCGGGATCACCTTGCGGATCGCGTCCTCGACCAGCTGCACCGTCTTCGCCGTCTCCTCGATGCGGGTGCCGGTCTGGGTGCGCACGTGCAGCTTGAGCTGCGCCGCCACCACCGTCGGGAAGAAGTTCTGGCCGAGGAAGGGCACCAGGACGAAGGATACGACCACGAAGGCGAGGAAGCCGACGACGAAGAGCCTGGGCGAGCCGCTCGCCAGCACCAGGACCGAGCTGTAGCCCGAGCGCAGCTGCTCGACGCGGTGCTCGAAAGCGAGCTGGAAGCGCTTGAACGGGTTGCGCGGCCGCGCCGCCGGGTCTCCGTGGGCATCGCCTTCGCCGTGATGGTGGACGTTGGCGAGGAGGTAGTTCGCCAGCGTCGGCACCAGGGTGCGCGACAGGATGTAGGAGCCGACCAGCGCGAAGATCACCGCCTCCGCGAGCGGCTTGAACAGGAAGCCCGACACGCCGCCGAGCGTGAACATCGGCACGAAGACGATGCAGATGCACAAGAGCGACACGGTGGCCGGCACCACGATCTGGCGCGAGCCGTCCATGATCGCGTCGTGGATCGTCTTGCCCTGCTCGAGGTGGTAGTTGATGTTCTCGATCGTCACCGTGCCGTCGTCGACCAGGATGCCCACCGCCAGGGCGAGGCCGCCGAGCGTCATCACGTTGATCGTCTGGCCGAGCACCGACAGCGCCGCCACCGAGAACAGGATGGCGAGCGGGATCGAGACCATGATGATGATCGTCGAGCGCCACGAGCCGAGGAACACCAGGATCATCAGGCCGGTGAGCGTGGCGGCGATCAGCCCCTCGCGCAGCACGCCGTCGACGGCGTCGTTGACGAAGGCCGACTGGTCGCCGACCGCGACGAGGTCGATGTCCTTGGGCAGGCCGGCGCGGATCAGCGGCAGCAGCTTCTTCACGCCGTCGATCACCTCCAGCGTCGAGGCGGAGCCCGCCTTCTGGATGGTCATCAGCACGGCTTTCTTGCCGTCGACGTTGACGATGTTGGTCTGCGGCGGCGAGCCCGCGTGCACGAAGGCGACGTCGCGCACGTAGACCACCGTGCCGTCGACGGACTTGATCGGCAGCGCGTTCAGCTTGTCGATCTCGTCGGGGGCGTCGTTCAGGGCGACGATGTATTCGAAGCGGCCGATCTTCTCCGTGCCGACGGGGGTGATCTGGTTCTCCTGGGCGAAGGCGTTGACCACGTCGGAGGCGGTCAGGTGATAGGACTGCAGCCTGACGGGATCGAGGTCGACGTTGACCTGCAGGATCTTGCCGCCGTAGGGCGAGGGCACGGCGGCGCCGGCGACGGTGGCGAGCTGCGGGCGGATGAAGTTCTGGGCGTAGTCGGCGAGCTTGGCCTGCGACAGCGTCGCCGACGACAGGGCGAGCTGCAGGATCGGCACCGAGGAGGCGTTGAACAGGAGCACGTAGGGCGGCGTCACGCCCTGCGGCAGCAGCTTCAGCACGGTCTGCGACGCCGCCGTGATCTGCGCGATCGCCGTGTTGATGTTGACGGTGGGCTGGAAGAAGATCTTCACGACGCCGTAGCCCGACAGCGACTGCGACTCGATGTGCTGGATGTCGTTGACCTGCGAGGTCAGCGTGCGCTCGTAGTAGTACACGATGCGCCCCGACATCTCCTCGGGCGGCAGGCCGTTGTAGGTCCACACCGCCGAGACCACGGGAATGCCGATGTTGGGGAAGATGTCGGTCGGCGTCTTGAACCACGACATGATCCCGAACAGCAGGATCAGCATCGCCATCACCACGAAGGTGTAGGGCCGCGACAGGGCGATGCGGACGATGGCGAGCATGGAGCCGTCGGGTCCCCTGATGCGCGGACGCGTCCCGGCAGGCGGAAGCGCCGGGGGCACGCGCATCGGCTAGGTGCCCCGATCGGCGGAGGCGATCAAGCGCGGCGCCGCCCGGCGGCTCTTAAGATTTTCTTTAAGCGACCGGCTCCGCGGACGAGAGCCGGGCCGAGGTGCCGCGCGCCTCCCTGGCGCGGATCGTGAAGGCGGCGCCGGGCGGCACGGCGCGGGAGTCGGCGTCGTCGATCTCCAGCTGGAAGCCGTGCAGCTCGACGATGGTCGAAGCCATCGACAGGCCCAATCCCACGCCGGGGATGCCGGACGCGCCGCCGTCCGGGCCGGCGGCCGAGCGGTAGAAGCGGCGCACCACCTTGGCGCGCTCGGCGAGCGCGATGCCCGGGCCGGTGTCGGCGACCCGCAGCAGGAAGGCGGGTCCGCCGCAGCCGATGGCGACGCTCCCGCCCTCGGGGGTGAACTTCACGGCGTTGTCGACGAGGTTGACC
>CALMRL010000145.1:0-770 GCA_937873345.1 uncultured Beijerinckiaceae bacterium
GCCGCCGTATTGGTCGGTGCGCTGGTTGGCGACGGGGGACAGAAAGGACGCGCCCAGGAAGCCGTGGGCGTAGTGCATCTCCAGCCACTTGTAGCCGGCGTCCTTGGCGCGGCGCGCGGCGTCCGCGTAGGACCGGTGCAGCGCGTGGATGTCGTCCACGCTCAGCTCGCGCACGGGATAGTCGTGGCCGTTGCCGTAGGGGATGGCGGACGGCGCCACGCATTCCCAGCCGTGCTCGTGGTCGGGCGGCAGCTGGCGCCAGGTGCCGCGTTCGTTGGTGCCCTTGTGGGGCGGCAGCTCGCTGCCCTTGCGCCCGGTGTGGCCGAGCTGGATGGCGGGCACGCCGCCCATGCGCTCGACGATGGCGCAGACGCGGGCATGGCCGTCGATCTGGTCGTCGTCCCAGATGCCGGCGCAGGAGGTGGTGGTGCGGCCGTCCGGCGTGATGGCCATCTGTTCGCCGAATATGAGGCCGAACCCGCCGGCCGCGCGGGCGCCGAGGTAGCTCACGTGGTAGTCGTCGAGCTTGCCGTCGACCGAGTTGTACATGGTCATGGGCGACATGGCGATGCGGTTGCGCAGCGTCACGCCTTTGAGGGTGTAGGGGCTGAACAGATCGGGCATGGGAAAAGCTCGCGTCGGGTGGCTCGGCGGGGGACGTTCAAGACGCATGCCAGACCGGGCCCCTTCGGAGAGGGGACGGACGGCGTGAGCCTTGATCGCCCACCCGGACCCGTTATCCGCGAAGCTCGATTCGCCATTGCGGCATC
>CALMRL010000145.1:780-1063 GCA_937873345.1 uncultured Beijerinckiaceae bacterium
AGGCGATCGGCCTCTGGTCGCGGGAATGCGGAGCGCGAGACGGGAAAGCTTCAGCCTCAAACAGGCGCTCAAGCAGCATCCAGACGATCCTGAAGCGTATCGCGTGGGAGTGCGCCTTTATTCACGAGCAGCGTTCGCACCACATGCAGACTGACGCCGAAGCGCCTAGCGCTATCGGCGATCTGCCTGTCCGAGGGGTCAGCGAGGTCGACCCATCGCTGTACTTCAGAAAATGGACAGAGAAGACTTTGGGCAAAGGCGCGTTGAAATCTCTGCCTTTCCG
>CALMRL010000146.1 GCA_937873345.1 uncultured Beijerinckiaceae bacterium
CCGGCAAGGGCTGCGAGGGCCGGCGGCGCGCCAATCTCGGCCAGGGCGGCGGCGACGCCGGCGGACAGGTCGCGGCGACCGGCGATCGCGACCTGGACGGCGGCATCGGCGGTCGCCGCGCAGTCCACCAACTCGGCGTCCCGGAGGATCGGCGACCGGGAGAGAACGATGGCGGCGATAGCGGGCTGGTCTTCGGCGAGCGCGAGCACGAGGTGGTGCGGCGCGTTTGCCGCCGTCGCCACCGCCTCGGCCAACGCCGTGCGTACGAGGGGAGAGGGGTCGTCGAGGAAGCCGGTGAGCACCGCGATCGCCTCGGGCCTCGCCTCCCCGAGATCGGTCTCCAGAATGGCGTTCGCCAGCACGCGCACGCCATCGGCGCGACCGCTCGCCGACGCCGTGCGAGCCCAGGCTTGGAATCGATCGAGGATCATCCGTTGGCACGACCCGTTGCGGTTCTCGCACTGTCGCGCGGCATGGTTAACGAAGCCTGTCGATCGCGATCAGCTAGGCCGGTCGAGCGTGAACAGACTGTCTGCGACGAGGTAGTCGGCGTAGCCGCAGCGGGCGATGGGTGCCATCGCGGCGGTGTCGACGACGCCGTCGCGGATGAAGTCCTCGTTGATGTGCACGCCCACGACCTCGCCCAGCACCAGCCAGTAGTCGAGCGCCGTGCCGGAGCGATCGACGAGACGCTTCACCTCGATCGAGCGGCACTCCAGTGCAGCCGGGCTCGCCGCCACGCGGGGCACGGCGACCAGCCGCGAGGGTGCCATCGCCAGTCCGGCGTGGTCGGCTTCGTTCTGCCCCCTCTGCAGCGGCGCCGCGGTCCTGTTCATCGCGTCGCGCAGGGCGTAGGTCGGCATGTTCCAGACGAACTCGCCGGTTTCCTCGATGAAGGCCACAGAGTCCTTGTAGCCTTGCGATGAGAAGGCGATGATCGGCGGCCTGTCGGCGAAGCTGTTGAAGAAGGAGTAGGGCGCGAGGTTCAATGCTCCGGCGGCGGAGCGCGTGCTTACCCAGCCGATCGGCCGAGGCGCGATCAGCGCCTTGAAAGGATCATGGGGCAGCATGTCCCGCGGGCGCCGCGCCGGTTCGTAGAAGAGCATCGCTTCAGCCTTTCAACAGCTGCAACATCAGCGTTCGGAAACATTCGTCGTCGGACATGCCCGCGTCGCGCCCCATTCATCCCCGATACAGCGCGCCCGCAAAGAATGGCCTCGCGAGATAAGGGCCCGGCCGCGCACGGACCTCCGGCATCGGCATGGCGCGAAGGATGGATATGACGCTGCTCGATGCGGCTGCCACCGCGTCGCCATCGCGCGCGGGCACGGCGGCGGAGGTCCAGCCCGCGGCTTGGCCGGCCCGCGTCACCCTGGCCCTCGCGGCCGCTCTCGCCGCGGCGATGTCGTCCGCCTTCGCCCTCTGGCGGATCGCCGGCGCGGTGGTGCCGTGGGACTCCAAGAACCAGTTCTATCCCACCTTCCGCTTCGTCGGCGACGCCCTGCGGCACGGGACGGTGCCTTCCTGGAACCCCTATCAATTCGCCGGCTCTCCCGCCATCGCGGACCCGCAATCGCTGTTGCTGACGCCGAGCATGGCGATCCTCGCCTTTCTCTGGCCCGACGCCTCGATGCCGGCATTCGACGCCATGGTAGAGGCGCATCTGCTCTTCGGCGGCTTGGCGATGCTCGGCTTGGCGCGCCGATGGAGCTGGCACCCGGCGTCCGCTCTGCTCGCGTCCCTCGTCTTCATGCTCGGCGGTTCGGCAGCCTCGCGGCTGCAGCACACGGGAATGATCGTGTCCTACGCCTTCGTCCCGGCGGCGGTTTGGGCGATGGAGGCGGCGCTGGACCGTCGTTCGGCCTGGCTCGCCCTCGTCGCCGGGGGGGCCGCGGCGCTGATGGCGCTGGGACGCGATCAAGTCGCCTTCCTGTCCTGCCTCGCCCTGCTCGGCTTCATCGCCCGGCACGTCGCCGCGTCGCGCCACCCGCTGGCGATGCTGCGGCGAGGTTGGCCGCTGATGCTCCTTGCCGGACTCGTGACGCTGGCGATCACGATCGTGCCAATCCTGCTCACCATGCAGTTCCTGCATGACTCCAATCGGCCCGGCATCGCCTACGGGCTGGCGCTCGAAGGCTCACTCGACCCCGTCAACATGTTGACGTTCATCGCGCCGAACGTCTTCGGCTCGCTCGACAGGCCGTATGGCTACTGGGGTCCCGGTGCGGCCACCGTCGCCGGCAACGATTGGACCGATCGATCCATCGACTACCTCTTCGCGGGGACGGTCGCCGCGGTGCTGCTAGTCTGGCACGGGCTGGCCGGCGGCAGGGTGTTGCGGCGGGGATCGCGCTTCTTCAGCCTGCTGCTGGCGGCCGCGATGTTCTACGCCGTCGGCCGCTGGACACCCGTCTTCGCGCTCGCCTTCGATCGGCTGCCCGGTGTCTCGCTGTACCGCCGCCCCGCCGATGCGACCTTCATCGCCAACATCGCACTCGCCCTCCTCGCCGGCTCGCTTCTCCAGGCTTACCTCGACGATGGGCTACCGCGCTTCGTTGGCCGGCGCGCGCGTCTTTTCGCCCTCTTCGCGATCGTCAGATCGGGCTGGCTGGTCGGCTCGGGGTTCGCTTTCGCCAAAGCTGCCGGGCACCTCGTGGATTTGCCGCGCAGCCTTGGCCTCGCCGCCTGCTTCGTCGCCGGCGCGGTCGCCATCCTGGTCGCCGGCCGACGCCGCCGCCACCGCGGCGTCGCCGCCTTCGTCCTCGCCGGCCTGACGGCGCTGCAACTCGTCGGCACCAACGCCGCCTCGCCCCTCAATGCCGAGCCCGCCGCGACCTACAGCGCCTATGACGGCTTCACCCCAGACCAGAAGCGCGGCCTCGCCGTGCTCGACGCCGAACTTGAGCGTCGCCATGCCACCGGCGAGTATCCCCGCGTCGAAATCCTCGGCATCGATGGTTCCTGGCAGAACGCCGCTGAGATGCTGCACCTCGAGAGTACCCTCGGCTACAATCCGCTGCGCATCGCCGCTTACGAGCAAGCGGTCGGCGTCGGGGAGAGTGCCGTCGATCCGATGCTACGCAGCTTTCCCGACACCTTCCGCGGCTACAACTCGCGCCTCGCCGGCCTGCTCGGCCTCGACTACCTGGTGCTCGATCGCCCGATCGCCGAGTTGCCGCGTCACATCCCGAGGCCGCGGGCGACCCTGCTCTTCGCGGGAACGCGCTTCTTCATCTATCGCCTCGATGGCGCAGGCGCGCCGCGAGCTGCTTTCGCCACCCGACTCGTCGCGATCGATGGCGAGCGCGCGATCGAGGACGGCCTCCTTCCCGGCTTCGACGGCCGATGCGAGGCCCTGGTCGAAATATCCGATGCCGCGCGCCTGCGCGACGGCGCGCTGCTCGGCCGCGCGGGGGACGGACAGGCGTGCCCGGTCGACGGCGGATCGCATGCCGCGATCACCTCCTACGGCGATAGCCGCATCACGGTGGACGTCGACGCCGATCGTCCCGGCGTTCTGGTGCTGCACGACCTTGATTACCCCGGTTGGGAGGCGAGGGTCGACGGAGCAGAGGCTCCCCTGCTCCGGGCAGACCTGCTGTTCAGGGGCGTCGAGCTGACGAAAGGCCATCACAGCGTCGAATTCTCGTTCCATCCCCTATCCGCCGGCAATCTCGCGGCGGCGGTGAGCAGCATGATCCCCGACCTTTCCCCGGGCCCTCGCCGATGAGGCGCGGCACCGCGGTCCCGCTGACGATCCTGCTCGCATCGCTCGTCTCAGAGCCGCGCATCGCTCCGGCGCAGGAGATCGGGATGCCGTCCCCATCGCCGCTGCAAGCGCCATCGGCGTTCCCGCCCGCTCCCGGGCGACCTGCCGCCCTGACCGTTGCGCCGCCGACCGCTCTGCCGCAGGTCACCGCTCCGCCGGTCGTCGCCGAGCAGCACCGGAGCGAGCTTTACCTGTCCGCCGTGCTGACGACGCGCGACGCCCAACCGATCCGCTCGGGGCCGATCCACTGGCGAGTCTTCGCCGACCAAGCCGACGCGCAGGGACACGATTGGCACGCGGCCGATGCGCTCTCGCGCGGTCCGCCCCTGACGCAGCCCGACGGCACCTACAGCGTCCATGCCGCGCTCGACCTCGCCTCCGCCGTGCGGCGCGTCACGATCGCCGGCCGCGCCTCCTCGGAACGGCTGGTGTTGAACGCCGGCGCGCTGCGCATCGTCGGCATGCTCGGCGACAAGCCGATCAACCCCGCCAAGCTGTCGATCACCATCTTCGTGCCCGAGGCCGGCAACTCGGAGGCCAAGCTGGTGCTAAACGGCGCCAAGGCCGGCGACCTGATCGCCTTGCCGGAAGGCAACTACCACGTCGTCTCGACGCTGCTCGACACCGCCGGCTACTCCGGGGGCCAGCGCTCGGGCGTCGGCAACAAGACCAACTCGGTCGTTGCCGCAGACTTGCGGGTGCAAGGCGGCAAGTTGACCGACGCGGTGCTGCACCATCGTTCCGCGGTGATGACGCTGAAGCTCGTCAACGAGCCGGGCGGCGAGGCGCTGGCCAACACCGCCTTCACCATCCTGACGCCGGGCGGCGACATCATCCGCGAGCTGATCGGCGCCTTCCCCTCGCTGGTGCTCGCCGAAGGCGAATACGTCGCCGTCGCCCGCCACGACGCCCGCACCTATCAGACGACCTTCAAGGTCAGCGCCACGCTCGACCGCGACATCGAGGTCGTGGCGAAGTAGGCGGCCGGCACCGGGACGTCCGGCGTTGCCAAGCCGCGTCCGGCGCGGATAGTGAGAGGCCGCCGGCCTCTTGGCGAAACTGGTAGACGCACGGCACTTAAAATGCCGGGCCGCAAGGCGTCCGGGTTCGATCCCCGGAGAGGCCACCATCGCGCACCGCATCGCGCTTGCGGGACAGGCTGGAGCGGCTAAATTGTCGGCGACGCGACGGCGGAATTTCGGCCGCAGCATACGAGCGGATCCCCATGACCTTCGTCGACGCGCTGGAAGCGCCGAGCCGCAAGACCGGACAGATCAAGATCCACGGCGCGGACGCCTTCGCCGGCATGCGCGCCGCCGGGCGGCTGACCGCGCAGGCACTGGACATGCTGACCGAGCACGTGCGGCCCGGCGTTTCGACGCAGGAACTCGACGAGCTCGTCTTCGACTTCGCGATGGGCCACGGCGCCTACCCCGCGCCGTTGGACTACCGCGGCTACCGCAAGTCGATCTGCACCTCGCTCAACCACGTGGTCTGCCACGGCTTGCCCGACCGCAAGCCGCTGCGCGACGGCGAGATCCTCAACATCGACGTTACTCTAATCCTCGACGGCTGGCACGGCGACTCCTCGCGCATGTACCTCGTCGGCGAGGTGCCGCGGCGCGCGCAGCGCCTCGTCGAGGTGACGCACGAGGCGATGATACGCGGCATCGCCGCCGTGCGCGACGGCGCCACGACGGGCGACATCGGCTTCGCAATCCAGAGCTACGCCGAGGCCGAGCGCTGCTCGGTGGTCCGCGACTTCTGCGGCCACGGCCTCGGCCGTCTGTTCCACGACGAGCCCAACATCCTGCACTACGGCCGCCGCGGCGAGGGCGTGGTGCTGAAGGCCGGCATGTTCTTCACCGTCGAGCCGATGATCAACCTCGGCCGCCCGCACGTGAAGATCCTGTCGGACGGTTGGACGGCGGTGACGCGCGACCGCTCGCTGTCGGCGCAGTTCGAGCATACGCTGGGCGTGACGGCGGAGGGATGCGAGGTGTTCACCACTTCGCCGGCGGGGCTACACCAGCCGCCCTATGCCGCGACGGCGCCCAACGAGCTTTCGGCCCGGGGGTGACCGCTGGACTTCGCGAGGGGATCGCCGGCGAGCCCCACCACAGCGGCCACCGCGAGCGGCTGCGCGAGCGCTTCCGCGTCGGGGGTGACGCCGCGCTCGCCGACTACGAGCTGCTCGAACTCATCCTGTTCCGCGCCATGCCGCGGCGCGACGTCAAGCCGCTGGCGAAAGCGCTGATCGCCCGCTTCGGCTCCTTCTCCGAGGTGCTCGCCGCCCGCCCCGAGCGTCTCGCGGAGATCGCCGGCCTCAGCGACGCCGCAGCGACCGAGATCAAGATCGTCGAGGCGGCGGCGCGGCGCATCGCGCTCGCCGCGGTGCGCAAGCGCGTCGGTCTCTCCTCCTCCTCCGCGGTACTCTCGTACTGCCGCACCGCGATGGCCTTCATCGACCATGAGGAGTTCCGCATCCTCTTCCTCGACAAGAAGAACCAGCTCCTCGCCGACGAGGTGCAGGGCGTCGGCACGGTGGATCACGCGCCGGTCTACCCCCGCGAGATCATCCGGCGCTCGCTGGAGCTCGGCGCCACGGCGCTGATCCTCGTGCACAACCACCCCTCCGGAGACCCGAGCCCGTCGACCGCCGACATCGCGATGACGATGCAGATCGTGACGCTGGCCAAGGCGTTGGGCATCCAGGTCCACGATCACCTCATCATGGGCCGCGACGGCTACGCCAGCTTCCGCGCGCTCAACCTTCTTTAGCCGGACCGCCTCAACCGTTGCACGAATCCTTAAGCGGCCGCGGGCAGGCTCGCTACACTCTCGATCCGGGACCCACGATGAAGCGGTCACCCGCCGCCAAGCTTTCCGCCGCACGGGGCGGGGCCAAGCTCGCCCAGGCGGCGCTGATCGCTTGCGCGTTGCTCCCCGCCCTGTCGCTCCTTTGCCTGCGCCTCCAGCCGGCGCTGCTGCGTGTCAGCGGCCCGACCGTGCAGCTGCTTCTGGTCATCGTCCCGCTGTCGAGCTTCCTCCTCGCCGTGTTCCTGTGGAAGGCGCGCTTCCACATCACCCAGCTCGAGGCGCAGCAGGCCGAGGTGATCCACAAGGCCGGCGTCGATCCGCTCTCCGGCCTGCCGAATCGCCTGTTCTTCCAGCAGCTGTTGGACGACGCGGTGGCGCAGAGCAGCCCCGAAGCGCCGATCGCCCTGATCGCCATCGACATCGATAACTTCAAATGCGTCAACGATGGCCACGGCCACGGCGCGGGTGATCGGCTGATCACCGGCATCGCCAAGCGCATCCGCCGCGTCACCCGCGAGGGCGACTGCTTGGCTCGCCTCGGCGGCGACGAGTTCGCCCTTATGCTCGTCAACGTCGAGAACGCCGTGCAGTGCGCGGCGATGGCGCACCGCATCCACGACGCGATGGTCGCGCCCTTCGACCTCGGATCGGCGCAGCTCTTCGTCACCGTGTCGCTCGGCGTCGCGATGTGCCCGCAGGACGGCTCGACGGCCGAGACTCTGGCGCAGGCTGCCGATCTCGCGCTGTACCGCGCGAAGCACGAGGGTCGCAACCGTTTCGCCTTCTTCGACAAGGCGATGGAGCAGAAGCTGCACCTCGGCAAGACGATCGCGGACGACCTGCGCGCCGCGATCGTCCGCGACGAGCTGACGATCGCCTACCAGCCGCTGCTCTCGTCCTGCGGCATGCGGATGCAGGGCTTGGAGGCCTTGGTGCGCTGGCAGCATCCTGAACTCGGCCCGGTTCCGCCGGAGGATTTCATCCCGCTCGCCGAGTCGCGCGGCCTGGTCGTGCCGCTCGGCGAATGGGTGCTGCGCCGCGCCTGCTCCGACGCCCGGCGCTGGCCGCATCTGCGCATTGCCGTCAACGTGTCGCCGGTGCAGTTCCGGCAGCGCGGCTTCGTCGCCAAGGTGAAATCGATTTTGGAGGCGACCGGCTTTGACCCGAACCGCCTCGACCTCGAGCTGACCGAGGGCGTGCTGATCCAGGATGCCGAGCAGGCGGAAAACGTCATCATGGAGCTGCGGGCGCTCGGCATCCGCATGGGACTCGACGACTTCGGCTCCGGTTATTCCTCGATGATCTACCTGCGGCGCTTCGCCTTCGACAAGATCAAGATCGATCGCGCCTTCCTGGCTTCGCTGGAAACCAACGGCGAGGGCGCCATCATCCTCGAGTCGATCATCTCGCTCGGCCACGCCCTTGGCCTGACCGTCACCGCCGAGGGCGTCGAAAGCGCTGATCAGGTCGAGTTCCTGCAGAAGCTCGGCTGCGACGAGCTTCAGGGCTACTTCTTCGATCCTCCGCTGTCCGCCGAGGTGATCGACGAGCGCCTGTCGATGAACGCCTGGGTCGCTCCGGCGGCGGAGGAGCCGCGCCTCCCCGCCCCGGTCGAGGCTCGACGCGGTGTCAGCGCGGCCTGAGCGCTGCCAGCGCCTCGGGCGTATCGACATCGGCAAGGATGCCGGGATCGTCAACGGCACAATCGAGGATCCTGCGCCCCGGCTCCCTCAGGAGCTTGCGCGCGCCCTCGTCGCCGCAGAGACGCATCGTGTCGGCGAAAAGGCTGCGTCCGAGCAGCACGGGATTGCCGGCTCGTCCGCCGCAGCACGGCAGCACCGCATCACACGGCTCCTCGGCGAAGCGCCGTATCAGCGCGTCGAGCGTGGCCGGTGCGACCAGCGGCATGTCGGCGAGCAGCACCAGCGCTCCGGTCGCTTCGGCCGGTAGGGCGGCGAGGCCGGCCTGTAGCGAGGAAGCCATGCCGGCGGCGTAGTCGCGATTGACGACGAT
>CALMRL010000147.1:0-7520 GCA_937873345.1 uncultured Beijerinckiaceae bacterium
ATCCTGCCCGGACGGCTGGCGACGGGCAGCGGCACGCAGCGCTTCGCCGACGGCGCCGACATCCCCGGCCAGTGGTGGCGGCTGTTCCGCTCGCGGGCGCTCACCGATCTCGTCGGGCGCGCGCTGCAGCAGAACGCCGACATCCAGGCGGCGCAGGCGGCGCTGCGGGCGGCGCGGGAGAACGCGGCTTCCGCGCGCGGCGCCTTCTATCCGCAGGTCATCGCCAACCTCAACTCGCTGACCTACAGCCTGACCACGGCGCAGCTCACGGTGAGCTACTCGCCCGACGTGTTCGGCCTGACCCGGCGCACGGTGGAAAGCGCCGACGCCCAGACCCGCCAGCAGAACTTCCAGGTCGAGGCGACCTACCTCACCCTCACCTCCAACGTCGTGCTCGCCGCGATCCAGGAGGCCTCCACGCGCGCGCAGATCGAAGCGACCCGGAAGGTCATCAAGACCGCGACGGACCTCCTCACCATCCTGCGCCGGCAGTTCGCCGCCGGGCAGGTCGCCAATGCCGACGTGCTCGTGCAGGCGGCGGCCCTCGCCCAGGCGCAGCAGGCGCTGCCGCCCTTGGAAAAGCAGCTCGGCCAGACGCGCGACCAGCTGACCGCGCTCGCCGGGCAGTATTCGAGCGACGAGGTCGCCGAGACCTTCAGCTTCGGCTCGCTGCACCTGCCTCGCGAGCTGCCGGTCAGCCTGCCCTCGACCCTCGTCGCGCATCGTCCCGACGTGCAGGCGGCGCAGGCCAACCTCGCCTCGGCCAGCGCCCAGGTCGGCGTCGCCGTGGCCAACCGGCTGCCCGTGGTCAACCTGACGGCGCAGGGCGGCTCGAGCCCGGCCAACTTCGCCAACCTGTTCGCGCCGCAGACCTTCTTCTACGCGCTGGGCGCCAACGTCGCGCAGACCGTCTTCGACGGCGGCACGCTGTACCACAGGCAGAAGCAGGCGGAAGCCGAGTACGATCAGGCCTACCAGCAGTACCGCTCGACCGTGATCACCGCGTTCCAGAACGTCGCCGACGCCCTGCGCGCCCTGCAGACCGACGGCGCCGCGGTCGCCGCCGCGGTCGCCTCGGAGCGGGCCGCGGAGAAGAGCCTGAAGATCGCGACGGAGCAGCTGAGTGCCGGCCAGGTCGGGGCCGCCATCATCCTGACCGCGCAGCAAACCTTCGCGCAGGCGCAGCTGACGCGCGTGCAGGCCGAGGCCGGACGCTTCGGCGACACCGCCGCCCTGTTCCAGGCGTTGGGCGGCGGCTGGTGGAACCGCAACGATCCGCAGTAAGGCTGGCGCACGATGCGCCGCATCGGGATGATGCTGGTCGGCGCCGCATCGGGCGGCGTCGATCGAGGACCTCGCGATCAACCGCGCGAGGGTCGGCTCGGAGCTATCGATGCGCGTCCCGGGCATGGGCGCGGCGCGCCGCGGAGCCGGTGCCTCGTCGCGACGACGCGCCGGCGTAGTTCAGGTGCAGCGGCGTCACTCCGACGGCGTAGCCCAGCAGGGCGAGATTGGTGGTCGCGCCATTCTCGACCGCCTGCAGGATGATGCGCCTGTAGCGGCCGCCCAGGAGGGTGTTGACCGCGGGGTGCGTGATCGCGGGCGAGCCGAACAGGTTCTGATCGAAGTCGCCGCCCAGCGCGGCGAGCGCATCGGGCTCGGGAGAAAGCACGTCGAACGTCATGGTTTGCGAGGCCGACGTATTGGTCGTGATGATGCCCGTGAAGCCTTCGTAGTATTCGGACGGAAGGTCGGTTCTCTCGTAGAGGCAGGTCACGTCGCGATAGGCGCCGAGCCCGACGGCGATCCCTGTGCCGATGGTGCAGCGCAGCGTCCCGGCCGGTGAAATCTCCGCCGATGCGGAGCACGTCAGCAAGGCCGTCATGAGCAGTGAAGTCAAAACCTGCCGCCGCACGGAAGTCTCTCTCAAGCCGCTCTGTGATGACGCAGATGGCATTGCATTATTCCGGAGCAAACAACACCGCAAGCTCCGCTCGGCGCGACCATTTTTGTCGCGGTGCCGTGCTTGGCCGAGCGAGAGGACGATCGCATGGCCGGCGCGACGCGCGAAGCGATGTCGAGCGCAGGCCAACCCCGCCTCGGATGCGGAACCATCCGCCTCTCGTTCTTCAGGCGAGGGCATCGAGGCCGATCGTGAGACGGCGCTCAGCCTGGACCCGCTCCGGGCTGCCCGCAGCCGCCCTCTTCGTCGCCTCGGCTAGATCCCGGCCTTGGGCTTGAAGCCGTCGCCGCGCGGGTGCTCGCCGGGATGGGGCCTCGCACCTGTCGGCGACGCGGAAACCTTCGGCGCCCGGGGGGCGGCGGCGACTCTCGCGGGCGGACGAGCGATGCTCCGCGTCGCCCCGCCGAGGGTGGCCGTGGCGCCTCGCGGCAACGCGGTATCGCTCCTCCGGGCGTGGGCCTCGGTTCCGTTCAACGCGGCAGCACCCGGCCGCACGCCTTGCGCCGCAGCCGCGTGCTGCGGGTTGACGCCGCCCGCGACCAGGACGACGGCGAGCACTCCGCTCCATAGATGACGGACGCAGGGCAACCGGCCCGAAGAAGCGCCACGGCTCTGCTGCTCTTCCAAGACACCGCTCATCCGTAAAACCACGATGGATGATAAAGCGACCGATCGGACATTTCCAGGACGAATTCGCTGCGCATTTCCAACGTGCCGACGCCCGACCTGGCCTATAGAAACTGACGCCGAGTTCTCCCGAAGTACGGCACACTCCCGGCCGCAAGCCAACGCGGGCATCTTGAAGAATGAACCACCACTCGATGTCATGGAAGAGCAGGGTTGCCGCGGGCTGCGTCTGCGCCGCCCTCGTCGCCGGCGGGGCGTTCTCGACGATCACGAGGTTCGCCTTCGCCCAGTCCGGACGGGATGCCGCCGCCGGCACTCCCGCCAGGGCCGAGCCTGCGCAGGCAGCGGAGTCGCCCAGCGTCGATCTCACCGCGAAGCAACTGCAATTCGTGCAAACGGAGCAGGCGAGGACCCACAGGTTCGCGATCGATCGGTCCACCATCGGCAGCATCGACTTCGATGAGGATGCCCAGACCCAGGTCTTCACCCAGTATCAGGGGCGTATCCTCTCGCTGTTCGTGAAGCTGGACGATCGCGTGACGGCGGGACAGGTCGTGTTCACCATCGATAGCGTCGACTTGATGCAAGCCGAGTCGACGCTCGTGCAAGCCGCGGGCGTTTACGACCTGACGACGAAGTCCCTGGCGAGGGCGCGCAAGCTCGTGCCGGGCGGCGGCGGCTCGCAGAAGGACCTCGATCAGGCCACGTCGGACCAGCAGACCGCGGAAGGCAACCTCAAGGCCGCGCGCGACGCGCTCCGCGTCTTCGGCAAGGATGATGCCGACATCGATCGCGTCGTGAGCGAGCGGCGGATCGACGGTACCCTTGCGGTGAAGAGTCCGTCGAACGGCGTCGTCACCGCCCGCAACGGGGCGCCCGGCCTCTTCGTCCAGCCCGGCAGCGCGCCGGCGCCTCTCACCATCTCCGATCTGTCGACGAAATGGATGGTCGCGAACTTCACCGAAGCGGAGACTTCGATCGTGCGCATGGGCCAGGACGTGTCGGTCCGCGCCCTCGCCGTCCCCGGCCGCCTGTTCCACGGCCGCATCAACGCAGTCGGCGAAAACATCGATCCCGCGACCCGTCGCTTCATGGTGCGCGCCGAGATCGCCGATCCCGACAACGTGCTGCGTCCCGGCATGTTCGCGAACTTCACGGTCGTGACGGGCAAGGCGGTCGACGCCGTGGCGATCCCGCTCGGCGGCATCGTCCGCAAGGGCGACGGCGTGATGACGGCATGGGTAACGACGGATCGGCGCCATTTCACGCAGCGCATCGTCAAGATCGGCCTGCAGCAGGACGGTCTGGACGAGATCGTGGATGGGGTGCGCGCCGGCGAGACCGTCGTCACGGACGGCGCGGTGTTCCTCAACAACATCCTGGAAGCCGGTCCCTCGGAGTGATCGCGGATTGAGGTCGTGGGTCAGGTTGAAATTCTTTCATCGACGATGGGTGCTGTGGCTGCCCATACGATGCCCGCAAAGACGAGGGACAGCCAAGACACTACCGTGGTCAGCAACCGGCCCCAGTCGCAACCGTTCTGGCCGTCGGGCGCCAATGGCGCCCCACGATTGATCTCGGCTGCCCATAGCAGCAAGCCGAGCGTCGATAGAACCAGGAAGGTGCGACTACGTCTCGCTATGAAGAGCGAGATAATGGTCGGCGCAAAGCATATGAGTACCCGCAAAAGGGGATTTAATCCTAATTCAGGTGAGAGCCAAATCTGCTTAAATGAAGCAATCTCGGGATTGTTGTTTTCGCTGAATCTTTGATACCAATATCAAAAGAATGGAAAAAAGAAGGTTGTGAAACAAAAATAGATAGCCGCATAGCGCAATGATTAACGCGATAATTCACTAGTTACTAAGGAAACGTTTCACTAGCCCTCTTCCCATAGGAAGCGCGCTTCTTCGCTGGGCCTCCGGCATCTTCGACCAGCTCCGCGATATCGCCGATCTCCCACAGCTTGTCCGTGATCCCCGCAGCCATCGCCGGCGTCACCCGCAGCTTCTGATGGATGCGGACGAAGTTGTCGTCCATCATCCGGAGGGCAACCGCGTAGGCGTGGTTCTCTCTCCCTTTTGGAGAAGGCATTGGTGGGACCGGGTGAAGCGGCGCATGTGCATCCGCATCGTCAGCTTCCGCCGCTCCACGTAGGACTTGGATCCACGTAGGACGTGGAGACGTGAGCCTTACCGGGCTTGCTCTCGATCGGTATCTTGCGGATGCCGGTGCATTCGGCGGGGCTCTAGCGACGCGTGGGGCCCTTCGGCGCGCCAAAGGCGATGACCGGCGCCGGGCCGATCTCGATGCGGCCGCGGTGGGTGATCAGCAAGGCGGCGGCGAAGCGCAACGCGTCCTGCCGCGAGGTGAAGATGCCGCCGGCGAGCCCGTGCGCCTCGGCGGCGACCCAGTGCCCGGCCGCGTCGCGCCCGACCGCGATGTCCAGTCCTTCGTCGGATGCCGTTTCGTTCGATGCGAGCATGGAAGCCTGTCCAGCCGGCCTCTCGTCAGCGGGAGGTCGGGTGGCGGAGGATGTCGGCTTCGCCGCATAGGGAAGCGAGCGGTGCGCCGCGGCGGCGCCATAGGAGTTCCATAGAAGCTGCACCCGGCCGCCGCGCCGCCGCCACGGCCTTGCGGCTTTCGATCGCGGGAGGGCTGTGCTAAGAGCGCCCGCCCGCTCAGGCAAGGCGAGGTCGCGCGCAGGCGTGGGTCGACCCCGCACCGCGCATCCAACGCCTAAGGAACACGCCGATTCCGATGAGCGAACGTCCGTGAGCAAACGTCCATGAGCGAACGCCGCTCCTCCTTCGACTACGAGCACATCCTCGCCTGCGCCCGCGGCGAACTCTTCGGCCCCGGCAACGCGCAGCTGCCGCTGCCGCCGATGCTGATGTTCGACAAGATCACCAGCATCTCCGAAGAGGGCGGCGCCGGCGGCAAGGGACTCGTGCGCGCCGAGTTCGAGATCAAGCCGGAGCTGTGGTTCTTCGGCTGCCACTTCCGGAACGATCCGGTGATGCCGGGCTGCCTCGGGCTCGATGCGCTGTGGCAGCTCCTGGGCTTCTATCTCGGCTGGCTCGGCCTGCCCGGGCGCGGCCGGGCGATCGGCGTCGGCGAGGTCAAGCTGACCGGCCAAGTGCTGCCGACCGTCAAGCGCATCATCTACGGCGTCGACCTGAAACGCGTGTTCCGCCGCAAGCTGGTGCTCGGCCTCGCCGACGGCTGGCTGGAGGCGGACGGCACCCGCATCTACCAGGCGAGCGACCTGCGCGTCGGCCTGTTCCAGGCGGAGCCGGCCTGAGCGTCCGATCGACGGAGCGGGCGATGCGTGCCCCGCGCGGGAGCGTCGACACGCCGCTGCGGCAGCAGGCAGGGCGGCAGCGGACGGCACCGTCCGGCGCCCTTCGACTTGAGGAACGGGAAACATCTCCTTCCGCCACGAGGGGCGGAACGGCGGAACGGAGAACGGCATGAGGCGCGTGGTCGTCACCGGCATGGGGATCATCTCCCCCATCGGCAACTCGACGCAGGAGGTGCTGGCGTCGCTGCGCGAGGCGCGCTCCGGCATCACCCGCTCGACCGCGTTCGCCGAGCACGGCTTCCGCTCCCAGGTCGCCGGCGCACCCGACGTCGACGTCGCGGGGGTCGACCGCCGCGCGATGCGCTTCCACGGCGGCGGCACCGCCTGGGCGCACCTCGCGATGGACCAGGCGATCGCCGACGCCGGCTTGGCGCCCGACGAGGTGAGCCATCCCCGCACCGGCATCGTGATGGGCTCGGGCGGCCCTTCCACCCGCACCATCGTCGAGGCCGCCGACCTCACCCGCACCAAGGGGCCGAAGCGGGTCGGCCCCTTCGCCGTGCCCAAGGCGATGAGCTCCACCGCCTCGGCGACGCTCGCCACCTTCTTCAAGATCAAGGGGGCGAACTATTCCATCTCCTCGGCCTGCGCCACCTCGAACCATTGCATCGGCAACGCCGCCGAGATGATCGCGTGGGGCAAGCAGGACGTGATGTTCGCCGGCGGCTGCGAGGAGCTGGACTGGACGCTCTCCGTGCTGTTCGACGCGATGGGCGCGATGTCGTCCGATTTCAACGACACGCCGGCGGTGGCCTCGCGCGCCTTCGACAAGAACCGCGACGGCTTCGTCATCGCGGGCGGCGCCGGCGTGCTGGTGCTGGAGGAGTACGAGCGGGCGCGCGCCCGCCGGGCCCGCATCTACGGCGAGGTTGCCGGCTACGGCCTGACCTCCGACGGCCACGACATGGTCGCCCCCTCGGGCGAGGGCGCCGAGCGCTGCATCCGCATGGCGATGGAGGGGATCAAGGCGCCGATCGACTACATCAACCCGCACGCCACCTCGACCCCGGTCGGCGACGCCAAGGAGGTGGAGGCGATCCGCAACATCTTCGGCGACAGCCGGCACCGGTCGGGCGGCAGGTCGCCGCCGATCTCGGCCACCAAGTCGCTGACCGGGCATTCGCTCGGCGCCACCGGCGCGCAGGAGGCGATCTACTCGCTCTTGATGATGAACTCCGGCTTCATCTGCGAAAGCGCCCACATCGACGAGCTGGACCCAGCCTTCGCCGACGTCGACATCGTGCGCGAGCGCCGCGACGCGCATCTCGGCCATGTGCTGTCGAATTCCTTCGGCTTCGGCGGCACCAACGCCACCCTCCTGCTGAAGCACCCCGATGCCTGAGGTCCCGCATTCCACGGCCCCGCTGACGACGGGCACCCTGATGCGGGGCAAGCGCGGGCTGGTGATGGGCGTCGCCAACGACCATTCCATCGCCTGGGGCATCGCCACCGCGCTGCACGCGCAAGGGGCGGACCTCGCCTTCTCCTTCCAGGGCGAGGCGCTGGGCAAGCGGGTGCGGCCGCTGGCGCAATCGCTGGGCTCGACGCTGCTGCTGCCCTGCGCCG
>CALMRL010000147.1:7530-8970 GCA_937873345.1 uncultured Beijerinckiaceae bacterium
TAGCGTCCGTCGACGCGCTGTTCGCTCACCTCGCGGCGGAGTGGGGCCGGCTCGACTTCGTCGTCCACGGCATCGCCTATTCCGCCAAGGGCGAGCTGAAAGGCCGCTACGCCGACACCACGCGCGAGAACTTCTCGCGCACCATGCTGATCTCGGCCTTCTCCTTCACCGAGGTCGCCAAGCGCGCGGCGCCGCTGATGCGCGAGGGCGGCAGCCTGCTCACCCTGACCTTCGGCGGATCGACGCGGGTGGTGCCGAACTACAACGTGATGGGCGTAGCCAAGGCGGCGCTGGAGGCCGGCGTGCGCTACCTCGCCGCCGACTACGGCCCCGCCGGCATCCGCGTCAACGCCGTCTCCGCCGGGCCGATCCGCACGCTCGCCGGCGCCGGCATCGCGGATGCGCGGACGATGTACAACTTCCAGCGCGACCACGCTCCGCTGCGGCGGGCGGTGACCATCGCCGACGTCGGCGGCGCGGCGCTCTATCTGCTGAGCGACCTCGCGCGCGGCGTCACCGGCGAGGTGCACTACGTCGACGCCGGCTACAACGTGATCTCGATGCCCGATCCGGGGATGCTGCGCGGAGGCGGAGCGGAGGGGAAAGGTGAAACGACGGCCTGATCGGCAACGCCGGCAGAGGTCTGCGGCCGGCGCCGCTCAGGCGCCGGCGCTGCGCACCCGTACCGCCAGGAGCCGTCGCAGCTCATCGAACGCTTCCCCGCTCGGCATCGCTGCTTGCACGATGCTGACGCGCCCTCCGGCATGGCGGATCTCGAGGAAGGTCTGCTTGTGGACAGCGAGGAGGCGCATGTCGCGGATGGCGGCGTAGGGCACCGCGACGTCCGTGCGGGACAGCAGCCCTTGCGGCACGACGATGTGGGTGGTCGTCAGCGTTAGATGTCGCGCGCCGCCGAAGAGCCGCGACGCGAGGCCGAGGAGCCCGATCGTCGCGAACAGCACCGACAGGGCGGTGACGGCCCAATAGAAGATGTTCGCGCCGTCCGGTGCCAGCCGGATGATGCCTCTGATGACCAGGCCCCGGCGGTTGGTCTGCGCCTCATGGGCGATCGCGACGGCGCAGGCGGCGAAGAACGCCGTGGCGAGGGCGAGGCGCGAGGCCTTGCCGCGGTAGGGAAACACCACCTCCTCCACCGCGGCCTCACAGCTTCTTCAGGCCGAGCGGCTTGCCGCCCTCCTTCGGGTCCTTCGCCCACACCCCGTCCTCGCCGCGCTCCAGCTTGGTCTTGTGGCCGGCGCGCGCCGTGAGCACCAGCTCGCCGCGCACCAGGCTCCAGGTGGAGGGGTCGAACACCACGATGCCCTGGTCGCGGCAGCCCGGCGCCAGCTGGGCGCGGTCGCCGTCCTTCGCCCTGGATCGGTCCAGCGTCACCATGCAGCCGGTGTCGCGCTTCTCGCGCATCACGGCGTAGCGCCCGGC
>CALMRL010000148.1 GCA_937873345.1 uncultured Beijerinckiaceae bacterium
GAGCCCGCCGGTGCTGCGCCCGCTCCATGCCCTGCCGACCGGGCACCGCTGGCCGCGCGTCCCCGGCGTGACGCTGGTCGGCGACGCCGCGCACCTCGCCCCGCCCGCGGGCGAGGGGGCCAATCTGGCGCTGCTTGATGGCGCCGAGCTGGCCGCCGCCATCGCCGCGCACCCCGGCGATGGCGAAGCGGCGCTCGCCGCCTATGAAGCGACGATGTTCCCGCGCGGCGAGGCGGCCGCCGCGGACGCGCAGCGCATCCTGGCGCTCTGCCTCGACGACCGAGCGCCCTCGGGCCTGATCGACTTCTTCACCGGCGCCTCGACGGCGAGGGTCGGTGAGGACGAGCAACAGCATGGGCTGCCGGACCTGGCATGAGCGCAGGCTTGGGCGATGTGGCCGCTCCCTGCGGTGTGCCGATTGCGCCCGAACGCGTCATCCACCAAGCGTCCGCATCGCCGCTTTTCGGCTCGGAAGCGCGACGGCCGCTTGCCATCCGTCCCGACATCCAGGCGGACGATCGGCTCGGGTCAAGTCTCGATGCTCAGATGTGGATCGCCCGCTTCTCCACCGCCATCGCCGCCTCTTTTACCGCCTCCGTCAGCGTTGGATGGGCGTGGCAGGTGCGCGCGAGGTCTTCCGACGAGCCACCGAACTCCATCAGCACGGCCGCCTCGGCGATCAGGTCACCGGCGCCGATGCCGATGATGTGGACGCCGAGCACCCTGTCGGTCTCTGCGTCCGCCAGCACCTTGACGAAGCCTTCGGTGTGCCGCATCGCCCGCGCCCGGCCGTTCGCCGTGAAGGGGAACTTGCCGACGTTGTACCTGATGTCGGCCGCGCGCAGTTCCTCCTCGGTGCGGCCCACCGCGGCGACCTCGGGCGAGGTGTAGACGACGCCGGGGATGACGCCGTAGTTCACGTGGCCGTGCTGCCCGGCCAGCATCTCGGCCAAGGCGACGCCCTCGTCCTCGGCCTTGTGGGCGAGCATCGGGCCGCGGATCACGTCGCCGATGGCGTAGATGCCCTCGATGTTCGTCTGGAAGCTCTCGCCGACCACCACCCGGCCGCGGTCGAGCGTGACGCCGATTCCTTCCAGGTTCAGCCCCTCCGTGTTCGGCTTGCGGCCGATCGCGACGAGCACCACGGCCGTCTCGATCGTCTCCGTCGCGCCGCCGTCGCCGTTGGCCTCCTTGCGCTCGAAGGTGACGGTGGCGCCGCCCTGCCGCTTCTCGACCTTCACCACCTTGCGGCCGAGATGGAAGGTGATGCCCTGCTTCTCCAGGGTGCGCTGGAACTGCTTCGACACCTCGCCGTCCATTCCCGGCAGGATGCGGTCGAGGAACTCCACCACCTCGACCTTGCAGCCGAGCCGGCTCCACACCGAGCCCAGCTCCAGCCCGATGTAGCCGCCACCGACGATCACCATGCGATCGGGCACCGCCCCCAGCGAAAGCGCGCCTTCCGACGACACGATGGTCTCGTCATCGATCTCGACTCCCGGCAGCGGCAGCACCGTGGAGCCGGTGGCGATGCAGATCGCCTTGGTGTCCAGCGTCTGCGTCGAGCCGTCCTCGGCCTTGACCTCGACCTGTCCCGGCGCGGCGATCGAGCCCGTCCCGTGGAAGGTCTCGACCTTGTTCTTCTTGAACAGGAAGGACACGCCGCCGACGTTGGCGCCGACGGTGTCGTCCTTGTGTTTCATCATCGCCCGGAGGTCGAGCTTCGCCTCGCCGACGCTGATGCCGAGCGCGGGGAAGTCGTGGCGGACCTCCTCGAACTTCTCGGAGGCGTAGAGCAGCGCCTTGGAGGGGATGCAGCCGATGTTGAGGCAGGTGCCGCCGAAGGTCGAACGCTTCTCCACCACCGCGACCTTCATCCCGAGCTGCGCCGCCCGGATGGCACAGACGTAGCCTCCGGGGCCGGTGCCGATGACGATGAGGTCGTAGGTCATGGAGCGCTCTTTCGATGTCGAGAGGACCTGGCCACTTGGCCGGGCGAATGGCGTCTGTCCATAGAGCAAGCCATCCCCGCGAGGGAAGAACGAAGGCGGCCCGCGCCGCCGCCGCATGAGACGGACCCGCTTCATCGGGGCCTCCGCCCTTCCGGCTGGATTTCGGCGGGTCGGCAGTGTTAACCTTGCGGGGCTCGCGATGAGTATGGGGCAGGTTCATGGGAGGTCTGGCGGCGCGATGAAGGGCATCATCCTGGCCGGCGGCTCGGGCACGCGGCTGTATCCGCTGACGCTGGTCTGCTCGAAGCAGCTGCTGCCTGTCTACGACAAGCCGATGATCTATTATCCGCTCGGCGCGCTGATGATGGCCGGCATCCGCGACATCCTGATCATCACCACGCCGCACGACTCCGCCCTGTTTCAGCAGCTGCTCGGTGACGGCTCGGCGTTCGGCATCGCGCTGTCCTACGCCGTGCAGCCCGAGCCCGACGGCTTGGCGCAGGCCTTCGTCATCGGCCGCGACTTCATCGGGCCCGACCCGGTCGCCCTGGTGCTCGGCGACAACATCTTCTACGGCCACGGCCTGCCCGAGCTGCTGACCCCGGCGGCGGCGCGGCGCGAGGGCGCCACCGTGTTCGCCTACCGCGTCAGCGATCCCGAGCGCTACGGCGTGGTCGAGATGGACGCGGCCGGCCGCGCCCTGTCGCTGGAGGAGAAGCCCCGTGCGCCGCGCTCCAACCTCGCGGTCACCGGCCTGTACTTCTACGATAACGACGTCGTCGCCATCGCCGCCGGTCTGGCGCCCTCGCCGCGCGGCGAGTACGAGATCACCGACGTCAACAGGGCCTACCTCGCCCGCGGCACGCTCCACGTCGAGGTGATGGGGCGGGGCTTCGCCTGGCTCGACACCGGCACCCACGATTCGCTCGCCGAGGCGGGGCAGTTCGTCGAGATCCTGGAGCGCCGGCAGGGTTTGAAGATCTGCTGCCTCGAGGAGATCGCCTTCTCGCAGGGCACCATCGACGCCGAGGCGGTGCTGCGGGCGGCGGCGCGCTACGGCAAGTCCGGCTACGGCGCGTACCTGCGTCGCCGCGTCGAGGAGATCGCCTCGCCCGTCGGAGCGACGGCGCCAGGGAGGGCGGCCTCTTGAGCCTGGCGGTCGAGCCGCTCGCCCTCCCCGAGGTGCTCCTGGTGACGCCGCCGCGCTTCGCCGACGCGCGAGGCTACTTCACCGAGACCTGGACGCGATCGAAGTTCGTCGCCGCCGGCATCGCCGCCACCTTCGTCCAGGACAACCAGTCGCTGTCCACCGCCCGGGGCACCATCCGCGGGCTGCACTTCCAGCTCGCGCCCGCCCCGCAGGCCAAGCTGGTGCGCGCGATCACCGGCGCGGTGTTCGACGTCGCCGTCGACCTGCGCCACGGTTCGCTCACTTACGGCCGGTGGTGCGGCGCCACCCTGACCGCCGAGGGTGGCGAGCAGCTGTTCATCCCGCGCGGCTTCGCCCACGGCTTCTGCACGCTCGTGCCCGACACGCTGGTCGCCTACAAGGTTGACGGCGTCTACGATCGCGGGGCCGAGGCCGGCCTGCGCTGGGACGATCCCGACCTCGCGATCCGCTGGCCGATCGAGACCCACGAGGTCAAGGTGTCCGACAAGGACGCGGTGCTGCCGTACCTGCGCGATGTCGCGGCGGGCGACGGCGGCGCGCCGTTCGACTTCGGGCCGTAGGCGATGGCCGCGCCTCTCGAAGCGCCCTCTCTTCGCATCCTCGTCACCGGCGGCGCCGGCTTCATCGGCTCGGCGGTGGTGCGCCATCTTATCGACGACACGGCCCACGAGGTGATGACGCTCGACGCGCTGACCTACGCCGGCAACCTCGACAATCTCGCGCCCGTGGCGGCGAGTCCGCGCCATCGCTTCGTCGAGGCCGACATCTGCGACGCCGCGGCGGTGCGCGCGGCGTTCGAGGATTTCCGCCCCGACATCGTGATGCACCTCGCTGCCGAGAGCCACGTCGACCGCTCGATCGACGGCCCCGGCGCTTTCATCCACACCAACGTGATCGGCACCTTCACCCTGCTGGAGGCGGCGCGTCGGCATCATGCTGGTCTGGAGGGTGAAGCCCGCGAGCGCTTCCGCTTCCACCACGTGTCGACCGACGAGGTGTTCGGCTCGCTCGGGGCGGACGATCTTTTCCGCGAGGACAGCCCGTACCAGCCGAACTCGCCGTACGCGGCGTCGAAGGCCGGATCGGACCATCTGGTGCGGGCCTGGCACCACACCTACGCGCTGCCGGTGGTCACCTCGAACTGCTCCAACAACTACGGCCCGTACCACTTCCCCGAGAAGCTGATCCCGCTCGTCATCCTCAACGCCTTGGAAGGCAGGCCGCTGCCGGTCTACGGGCAGGGCTCGAACGTGCGCGACTGGCTCCACGTCGAGGACCATGCCCGGGCGCTCGTCATCATCGCGACCAGGGGGGCGGTGGGCGAGAGCTACAACGTCGGCGGCTGGAACGAGCGGCGCAACATCGAGGTGGTGAGGTCGATCTGCCGATTGGTCGACGAGCTGATGCCGGGCCGCACCCTCGACGGCGGCGGGATCGGCCCGCGCGAGGATCTCATCCGCTTCGTCGCCGACCGCCCCGGCCACGATGCGCGCTACGCGATCGACGCGTCCAAGATCAAGCGCGAGCTCGGTTGGACCCCGCGCGAAACCTTCGAGAGCGGGCTCGCCAAGACGGTGCGCTGGTACGTCGACAACCCCGACTGGTGGCAGCGCATCCGCTCTGGCGTGTATCGCGGCGAGCGGCTCGGCGCAGCCGGACGGGCAGCTGAAGGGTCCGGCGCGGGCGACGGCGAGCCGGCGGGTGCTTCGTGAGCGGACCGATCCTCGTGTTCGGCGCCACCGGCCAGGTTGGACAGGAACTCATCGCGATGGCCGCGGCGCGGGCCGGCGCGGCGATCCTGCAGCTGTCCACCGACTACGTCTTCGACGGTAGCAAGGCCGGCGCCTACGACGAGGATGACCCCATCGCGCCGCTCGGCGTCTACGGCCGCACCAAGGCCGAGGGCGAGGCCCGCGTGCGCGAGGCCAACCCGCCCCACGTCATCCTGCGCACCGCCTGGGTGTACGGGCGCTACGGCGCCAACTTCCTGAAGACGATGCTGCGGCTCGCAGCGGAACGCGACCGGCTTCGCGTCGTCGCCGACCAGCGCGGCTGCCCCACCGCGACCGCCGACATCGCGGAGGCCATCCTCGCCGTCGACGCAGCCCTGCTGCGCGAGCCGGAGGTCGCCGGCACCTTCCACTTCGCCGGCGACGGCGTCACCAGCTGGCACGGCTTCGCGCAAGCGATCGTCGCCGCGCAGGAGCGCTTCACCGGACGCGAGCCGCCGGTCGAGGCGATCACCACCGCCGACTACCCCACCCCGGCGCGGCGCCCCGCCAATTCCGCGCTCGACTCCTCGCGCTTCGCCGCACGCTTCGGATACCGCGCCGCGCCCTGGCGGCAGCGCGCGCAAGAGGTCGTCGTCACGCTGGCGGCGGTGGGCAGCTAGGACATCGGGCCGGAACGTGCGTCGGAGCTCCTCGAAAGATCCGATGTGGCACAGAGGCTACCGCATCGTGCCGAGCGTCGGCTTCGGCACGATGCCGTGGAACCGCGTTCAATCGCACATGCTCGATGCAAACGCGCCGGCGCAGAGCTTGACCTGATCCCGCCGCAGCCGCGGGTTCTCCGTTTCAAGCGCCTTCAGCCGCTTCACTTGGTCCACCTTCACTTTGTCCGACCTCCAGCCCGCCGAATTCCTGCCGCCAGCGGTCGTCCGTCACCTCGACGACCTCGATCGAGCCGATCGCGTCCGCCACGCTCCAGCCTTGCCACACCAGCACGTCCAATCGGGCCGCAGCTTGACGACGATCCCTTCCATCTCACCCCGCAGGGGCTCGACGTGAGGCACCGCCTCGATACGGCCCTGCCCAGGTGGGTGGGACAGCCCGCCTGCCGCTTCGCCGGCAGGATGCGAAGCCTGTTTCCGGCGCGCTGAATTATTCCGCCGCTATCGATGCCGCGGCGGTCGGCAGCTCTGCCTGCATGGAAAGCCAGCCGGCGAGGTCGCGCTGCGCACGGCGGCTCATCGCGCGCTTGCGGGCGACGCCCTTCTCCGGCCCGCGCAGGCGCTTGCCGCCTTCGCCGATCAACGGCTCGTCGATCGGCGGGAAGAGACCGAAGTTGACGTTCATCGGCTGGAACGAGGCCGGGCCGGCATCGAGCGTCGCCACATGCCCGCCGGTGACGTGGTTGATGAGCGCACCGACCGCCGTGGTCCAAGGCGGCATGGCGAAGTCCTCGCCGAGTCGCTCGGCGGCGGCGAGCCGGCCGGCGATCAATCCGATCGCGGCGCTCTCGACATAGCCCTCGCAGCCGGTGATCTGGCCGGCGAACCGCAGCCTCGGCTCGGCACGCAGCCGCAGCCGCTCGTCGAGCACCTTCGGCGAGTTGAGGAAGGTGTTGCGATGAATGCCGCCGAGCCGGGCGAAACTGGCATTTTCCAGGCCGGGGATCGTGCGCAGGACGGCCATTTGCGCGCCGTGCTTCATCTTGGTCTGGAAGCCGACCATGTTGAACAGGGTGCCGAGCGCATTGTCCTGGCGCAGCTGCACGACGGCGCGGGGCTTCACCGTCGGATCGTGCGGATTGGTTAGGCCGACCGGCTTCATCGGACCGTAGCGCAGCGTGTCGCCGCCGCGCTCGGCCATCACCTCGATCGGCAGGCAGCCGTTGAAGTAGGGCGTCGCCGCATCGTGCTCGCTCGCGACGCACTCTGCCGCAAGCAGCGCGTCGACGAAGTGCTCGTACTGCTCGCGGGACAGCGGGCAGTTGATGTAGTCGGCACCCGAGCCGCCGGGACCGGCCTTGTCGTAGCGCGACTGCAACCAAGCCTTCGACATGTCGATCGAATCGCGGTGCACGACCGGCGCGATGGCGTCGAAGAAGGCGAGGTCGTCCTCACCTGTGAGGCCACGCAGCGCTTCCGCGAGCGCCGGCGCGGTGAGCGGGCCGGTCGCGACGATCACGCTGTCCCAGCCAACGGGCGGAAGGCCGATGACCTCCTCGCGCGACAGCGTGATCCGCGGGTGCGCGGCGATCGCGGCGGTCACGGCTGCGGAGAAGCCGTCGCGGTCGACGGCGAGCGCGCCGCCGGCCGGCACCTGATGCGCGTCGGCTTGAGCCAGGATCAGGGAGCCCATCGCCCGCATCTCGCGGTGGATCACGCCGACGGCGTTGGTCTCGGCGTCGTCGGAGCGCAGCGAGTTCGAGCAGACGAGCTCGGCGAGGTCGCCGCCGCGGTGCACGCCGGTGGGGCGGATGGGCCGCATCTCGTGCAGCACCACCGGCACGCCGCGTTGCGCCACCTGCCAGGCCGCCTCCGAGCCGGCGAGACCGCCGCCGATGACGTGGACCGGGCGGGAGGCGCCCGGCGCTTGGCCGGAGGGATGGTCTGGTGGCTGCAGCATCGTGCCAGGGTAGGGCAGGGCCGCATCGCCGTGCAAGGCCGCGCGTCGCAGGGCCCGCAAAGAAGAACCCCGCCGGCGTGCCGGCGGGGCTGGAGGTTCCGGAGCGCTGACGACGAGCGATCAGACCGGCTGCGATGGTCCCGCAACTCCCGCCGCAGTGGGCCTCGCCTCAGTACTTGGCGACGACCGGGGCGGCCGGGGCCGGAGCGACGTAGAGCGGCACGATGATGCGGACGTAGCCGCGGGTGTCGTAGTCGCTGTTAGCGCGGGTGATGGTCTGGGTGGTCTGGCCCAGCACGGGCTGGCCGAGGCCCCAGCCGCCGTTGCGGACGTAGACTTCGCGGGTCGCGTAGAGCTGCAGGGTGAATTTGCCGAAGTCGTAGCCGACGAGGCCGCCAACCGCCAGGGCGCGCTGCCGGACGACCGGTCCGTTGAGGTCGGTCTCGTAGTAGCCGATGACGCCGGCTTCGAGCTTACCGAACTTCTTGGTGAAGGTGTAATCGATGAAGATGTTGTCGTCGAAGCCGACGAAGGTGCCGGGCGCGATGTTACCGCCCGAGGTAATCTTGCCGCCGAAGTTGCCGCCGTAGTTCGCGGTGACGGTGGCGTTGTAGCCATCCTTGACGTAGGAGATCGAGGCGCGCAAGTCGGCGATGGCGCCGCGGCCCTGGTTGGTGAAGTTGTCGGCACCGCGCGGGCCGGCGATGATCGCGGCGTTGAAGCCGTTGCCGAAATCGTGGGCGAAGACGAACAGGAGCGCCTGCGAGTAGACGTCCACCCGGTTGATCGTGGCACCGTCGATGTGGGTGAACACGGGGATAGCGGCGAACACCTCGAGGCGGGTGTCGTAGAAGGAGAACGGCGTCGACCAGGCGGTGATCGGCACGTTGACGCCGAGGCGGTTCGACTGGCCCTCGCGCTGGCCGTAGCTCTCGTTGTCGACGAAGTACACGCCTTCGGGCAGCGGGGCGCCGAGGGCGACGCCGCAGGTCTCGCAGGGCTCGCCGACGATCTGCGCGTTGGCTTTGCCGTACAGCGCAGCGGAAGACAGGGCGGCGGCTCCGAGCATGGCGAGTATTGTGTTCTTCATTATCTTGCTCCCGTCGCTGTCCAACCCGCACTTGCCACGTGCTGTGCTATGCAGGTCTGGCTGGCGGTTATTGTTGCCGTTACCCTTGATTCAGGTAGGAGCATGATTCATTTCCGGCGGGAGAAAATCCAGCGAAGATTGCGGCGCTAGCATGGAACCAATCGTGCCGTGGCGTGGCAGCAACAGATGGATATGCTGTTCGGCAGAGGGCCAACCAAGCGCGAGCCTTGCCGCCCCCGGCCCCGCGTCGCCGCAGCCAAGCCACGATCGAACGACCGCGTGCTCCATGCGGAAACGCTCCGCCTCCGACATGTTTGCCGCTGGCCTGGATGCGGCTGCGCCGATGTTGCCGGCTATTCCGCCGCTTGGGTCTGTCGAATCGTCCTCGCAGCCGCCGGCTTGTTCGGGCGGCGATCCATCAGCTCGCGAAGGAAGGTGCCGGTATGCGATCGCGCCGCCTTCGCCACAGCCTCCGGCGTGCCCGCGGCGATGATCTCGCCGCCGCCGTCGCCGCCCTCGGGGCCGAGGTCGATCACCCAGTCGGCGGTCTTCACCACTTCGAGGTTGTGCTCGATCACCACCACCGAGTTGCCGGCGTCGACGAGCTCGTGCAGCACCTCGAGCAGCTTGGCGACGTCGTGGAAGTGCAGGCCCGTTGTCGGCTCGTCGAGGATGTAGAGCGTGCGCCCCGTGGCGCGCTTCGACAACTCCTTGGCGAGCTTCACCCGCTGCGCCTCGCCGCCTGAGAGAGTGTTGGCCTGCTGCCCGACCTTGACGTAGCCCAGGCCGACGCGAGCCAGCGTCTCCATCTTGTCACGGATCGGCGGCACCGCCTTGAACAGCACGGCCGCCTCTTCCACCGTCATGTCGAGCACGTCGGCGATCGAGTGGTCGCGGTACGTGACTTCCAGCGTCTCGCGGTCGTAGCGGCGGCCCTTGCAGACGTCGCAGGTGACGAAGACGTCGGGCAGGAAATGCATCTCGATCTTCAGGACGCCGTCGCCCTGGCAGGCCTCGCAGCGCCCGCCCTTGACGTTGAACGAGAAGCGCCCGGGCTGGTAGCCGCGCGCCTTGGCCTCGGGCAGGGCGGCGAACCAGTCGCGGATCGGTGTAAAGGCGCCGGTGTAGGTCGCGGGGTTCGACCGCGGCGTCCGCCCGATCGGCGACTGGTCGATGTCGATGACCTTGTCGATGTGTTCCAGACCCTGCAGGTCATCGTGCGGGGCAGGGTGCTCCAGCGCCCCGTTGAGGCGGCGCGCCACGGCCTTGTAGAGGGTGTCGACGACGAGCGTCGACTTGCCGCCGCCCGACACGCCGGTGACGGCGGTGAACAGGCCGAGCGGCACGGCCGCCGAGACGTTCTTCAGGTTGTTGCCGCGAGCGTTGAGGACGCGGAGCATTCGGTCGGGATCGACGCGGCGCCGCTTGCGGGGCAGGGCGACCTGCTTCGCGCCGGTGAGGTACTGGCCGGTCAGGGACTTCGGATCGGCCATGATCTCGGCCGCGGTGCCCTGCGAGACGATCTCGCCCCCGTGGATGCCGGCGCCGGGGCCGACGTCGACGACATGGTCGGCGATGAGGATCGCGTCCTCGTCGTGCTCGACGACGATCACGGAGTTGCCGAGGTCGCGCAGCCGCTTCAGCGTGTCGAGCAGGCGGGCGTTGTCGCGCTGGTGCAGGCCGATGGACGGCTCGTCGAGCACGTAGAGCACGCCGGTCAGCCCCGAGCCGATCTGCGAGGCGAGGCGGATGCGCTGCGACTCGCCGCCCGACAGCGAGCCGGAGGCGCGGTCGAGGCTGAGATAGGTCAGGCCGACGTCGACGAGGAAGGACAGCCTGTCGACGATCTCCTTGAGGATGCGCTTGGCAATCTCGCGGCGCTTCGGGTCGAGGCGGTCGGAGAGCGCGGCGAACCACGCCTGCGCCTCGCGCACCGAGAGCGCGGTGACGTCGGCGATGCGCTGCCCCTCGATCTTCACCGCCAGCGCCTCGGGCTTCAGCCGGGTGCCGCTGCAGGTCTCGCAGGGCGTTTCCGCCATGAAGCGCCCGATCTCCTCGCGCGCCCACTCCGACTCCGTTTCCTTGAAGCGGCGCTCCAGGTTGCGGATCACGCCCTCGAAAGGCTTGTTGACGTCGTAGGCCCGCGCCCCGTCGGCGTAGGTGAAGCGCACGCTGTCGCGCCCCGAGCCGTAGAAGATCAGGTGGCGGATGTTGAGCGGCAGCTTGTCGAAGCTGACGTCCAGGCGGAAGCCGTAGGCGCGGGCCAGCGCCTCCAGCGTCTGCATGTAGTACGGCGAGGTCGACTTGGCCCAGGGCGCGATGGCGCCGCGCTTCAGCGTCACGCGCCCGTCGGGCACGATGAGGTCGGCATCGATGCGCTGCTCGACGCCGAGCCCGCCGCAGCCGGGGCAGGCGCCGAAGGGGTTGTTGAACGAGAACAGCCGCGGCTCGATCTCGGGAATGGTGAAGCCCGAGACCGGGCAGGCGAATTTTTGGGAGAAGGTGATGCGCCGGGGCTCGGAGGATGGCGGCTCCGTCGGCTTGCCGCCGTCGGCTGTCTCCTGCGCATCGCCGGCAAGCTCCGCGATGGCGATGCCGTCGGCGAGATCGAGCGCCGTTTCGAAGCTTTCCGCCAGCCGCGATCGAAGGCCGCCGGTTCCATCGTCGTGGCGCACGCTGATGCGGTCCACCACCACGTCGATGTCGTGCTTCAGCTTCTTGTCTAGCGCCGGCGCGTCAGCGATCTCGAAGAACTCGCCGTCGACCTTGAGGCGCTGGAAGCCCTTCTTCAGGTAGTCGGCGATCTCCTTGCGATACTCGCCCTTGCGGCCCCGCACCACCGGCGCGAGGAGGTACAGCCGCGTGCGTTCCGGCAGGGCGATGACGCGATCGACCATCTGGCTCACGGTCTGCGACTCGATCGGCAAACCGGTCGCCGGCGAATAGGGGATACCGACGCGTGCCCAGAGGAGGCGCATGTAGTCGTAGATCTCGGTGACGGTGGCCACCGTCGAGCGCGGGTTCTTCGACGTCGTCTTCTGTTCGATCGAGATCGCCGGCGACAGTCCGTCGATCTGGTCGACGTCGGGCTTGCTCATCATCTCGAGGAACTGTCGGGCTCCGGCAAGTCTTCTCTCGCCTTCGACACGATCTACGC
>CALMRL010000149.1 GCA_937873345.1 uncultured Beijerinckiaceae bacterium
TCGATCCCGGGCAGCCGCTCGACCTGGCGGGGCGGCGCGAGGCCCTACCTTGCGGGGCAGACACCCGGACTCGAGGCACATCCCGTGACGAGCAAGCTGATCGTGATGTACCCGAAGCCGGCCGCCCCCGCGCAGTTCGACAGGCACTTCCGCGAGGTGCACATGCCGCTGGTCAACAAGATGCCGGGCCTGCGCTCCGCCTCCTTCGGCCCGGCGAGCGGCCTCGACGGCAGTGACGGCGCCTTCTTCTGGATCTTCGTCGGCGGCTTCGACAGCCTCGGCGCGATCACCGCGGCGCTGAACTCGCCGGAAGGCCAGGCGGCGGTCGCCGACATCCCGAACTATTCGCAGGCCGCGCCGACGATCCTGCACCTCGACGCCACGGAGCATTGAAGGCTCATGGAACCGATGAAGCCGATGGCGCCGATGAGAGCCATGGAACCTATGAAACCGATGCAGCCCATGCGCTTCGAGCGCTGGTGGCCAGAGGGCCTAGGCGAACCCTTGACGTCGGGCGGCTCGAACGGGCTGCGCTACGCCTTCTTCCCCGAGGCGCAGCGCCTCGTGATCGAGCGCGACGGACGGCGTGCCAGCTACGACACGGGATCGCACCGCATCGGCGGCGTCTCCTCGCAGCAGCAGAATGGGGCTGAGCCCACGGTGTCCTTTTCTTCACAGCACGGCGCGGTGCGGCTGGAGGACCTGCGGCGCATCGATGGCGAGGCGGAGCCCGGCGAGCGCCGGAACGAGCCGGAGAGCGGGTGCGGCCGTGAAACGCGCGACGAGCGTCACGAGTCGCACGACGGCGGGGACGAACGGCGCGGTGCGCAACACGCCCATCCCCACGACGAGCGCGGCCAAAGGCCCGAGCCGCCGCGCTCGCAAGAGCGCTTCGAACGCGGGCAGCACCGGCAGGACGAGCAGGCGCCGATGCACGGCGAGCGCACGGTGTTCTCCGAGGAGGCCGGGGCGGGTGGCATCAGGCTGCTGCTGCGCGGCTCCTTCGATATCGACATGATCGAGGCGCTGGAGGATTTTCTGCGCCGACAGAAGCGGCGCCTGTCGCGCGCCGAGTAGGGGATCGAATGGAACCGATGAAGCCGATGGCTCCCATAAAACCCATGAAAGGCGCCGAGCCGTGGTGGCCGAAGGACCTCGGGCAGCCCTCCTCGTCGGGCGGCTCGAACGGGTTGCGCTATGCCTTCTTTCCCGACAAGCACCGGCTGCTGATCGACAAGGACGGCAAGACGACGAGCTACGACAGCGGCGACCACGAGATCAGCGGCGTGCAGCAGAGCGGCGGCGGCATGCCGTCCTTCACCAGCCAGAACGGCACGGTGGCGCTCGACGAGTTGAAGAAGGCGGATTGAGGCGACTGCCCCCATCCGTCAATGCGAGCGCCCTGGCGGATAGGCGGGACCTTGTGTTCTGCGCCTATCCCCGCAGCCGCACCGGCAGCGCCGTCAGCCCGCGCAGCCCCGAGGACTGACGCCAGCGCAGGCTGTCGCGCGGCGCGGCGAGCGCCATATCGGGGAAGCGGGCGAGCAGCGCCGCGAGCGCGAGGCGCGTCTCCATCCGCCCCAGCGCGGCGCCGATGCAGTAGTGCAGCCCGGCGCCGAAGGCGAGATGGCGACCCGGCGGTCGGGTGACGTCGAGCCGATCGGGCTCGGCGAAGGCGCTCTCGTCTCGATTCGCAGAGGCGTGCAGTGCCATCACCATCTCGCCGGGGCGGATGGTGACGCCGGCGATCTCGATCCGCTCCCTGGCGAAGCGCATGGTGCCGAACTCGACCGGGCTGGTGAAGCGCAGCAGCTCCTCCACCGCACCGTCCATCAGTTCGGGACGCTCACGCAGCAGGGCGAGCTGCTCGGGGTGGTCGAGGAGCGCCAGCACGCCGTTGCCGATCAGGTTCACCGAGGTCTCGTGGCCGGCGAACAGCAGCAGGAAGATCATCGCCACCAGCTCATCGCGGCTGAGGTGGTCGCCGGCATCCTCGGCTTCGATCAGGCGGGTGATGAGCCGGCCGTCGGGCTCGCGGCGACGCAGCTCCACGAGGCTCTCGAAGAAGCGGACGAGCTTCGGCATCGCCGGTGCCCAGCGGATGGCACGCTTCACCGGCTGGTCGTTGACCTCGATCAGCCGCACGATCTGGTGGTGGAACGACAGCCGCCATTCGGCCGGGATGCCGAGCATGTCGGAGATCACGTCGAGCGGCAGCGGCAGGGCGAAGCCGGCGATCAGGTCCACCGGCCGATCGGCCATGTCGAGCCCGCCGACGAGCGCGTCGACGGCCTTGCCGACGGGAGCCTCCATCTCGTCGATCGTGCGCGGCGTGAAGGCCTTGGCGACGAGCTTGCGCAGCCGCGCGTGGGCGGGGTCGTCGACGCAGATCATCGAGTCGCCGACCAGCTTGATGAGCTTGGGCGCGAAGCGGCCGCCGAAGCCGAACAGCGGCGGCGTCGCGGCGTAGCGCGGGTCGGCGGAGAAGCGCGCGTCCTTGAGCACCGTGGCGACGTCGTCGTAGCGCGTCACCACCCAGCCGACGCCCCGCGTCGGGATGCGGGCGCGGATCACCGGCGTGTCGCGGCGCAGCCTGGCGTAGTAGGCGAAGGGATCGCCATGCGCCGCGCGGTGGCGCGCCGGGTCCCAGGACACCGTTCTCATCGTCGAGGCATCGGTGCGGACGGCAGTCCGGCCGAGGAGCAGTCCTCCGCTCAAAAGCCCGCCTGCTCCGCCCCGCGGGACCGGCGCGACGGCTTGGCGCCCGGTATTCTGTCGGCGAGATTGCGGTAGCGCGCCAGCGCCAGCAGCGGGAACACCTTGGGGTAGCCGTCGTAGCGCAGGTAGAAGACGCGGGGGAAGCCGGTGCCGGTGTGCAGGTCCTCCGGCCAGAAGCCGTCGCTTCCCTGCGTATCCTGCAGGAAGGCGATGCCGCGGCGCACGGCCGATGCGCCACTCCCCTCCCGGTCGACCTCGCCCACCGCCATCAGGCCGAGGAGCGCCCAGGCGGTCTGCGAGGCGGCGCTCGGCGCGGCGCGATAGCCGCGGTACTCCCTGCTGTAGCCGTGGTCATCCTCGCCCCAGCCGCCGTCGCCGTTCTGGATGCGCAGGAGCCAGTCGACGCCGCGGCGGATCGCCGGGTGGTCGTGCGTCACGCCCGCCGCAGCCAGCGCGCACAGCACCGACCAAGTGCCGTAGACGTAGTTGACGCCCCAGCGGCCGAACCACGACCCCTCGGGGTGCTGCTCGGCGACGAGGAAGTCGATGCCGCGACGCAGCGGCTCGCATCCCCCCGCCGTCTCGCCGAGCTGGCCGAGCATGGCGACGACGCGGGCGGTGACGTCCGCCGTCGGCGGGTCGAGCAGCGCGCCGTGGTCGGCGAAAGGGATGTAGTTCAGGTAGCTCGCGGTGTTGTCGGCGTCGTAGGAGGCCCAGCCGCCGTTGCGGCTCTGCATGCCGAGGCACCATTCCACCGCGCGGGCGATCGGCTCGTCGAAGCGGAGGGTGCCGGTCTCCCGGCGTGCCCGGTCGTAGGCCATCACCACCACGGCGGTGTCGTCGAGGTCGGGATACCACGGGTTGGCGTACATGAAGGTCCAGCCGCCCGGCCGCAGGTCCGGCTTGCGGTAGGCCCAGTCGCCCTTGAGGTCGAGGATCTGCTGCGGCAGCAGCCAGTCCAGGGCGCGCTCGACCGCACCATTGACGTCGGGCTCGGCGCCGATCGGGCCGCCGGCCGCAGCGGGATCGCCGGCGACGGCCTCCATCAGCGCAGCCGCCGAAAGCACCGTGTCCCACACCGGCGACAGGCAGGGCTGGCAGTAGGCTTCGCCCTCGCCGTGGTGGACGAGCTTGGCGAAGGCGGCGCGGGCGTCGCGCATGTCGGAGCTGTCCTCGGGCTCGCCCAGCACCTTGAACATCACCAGCGTGTAGGCGATCGAGGGAAAGATCGCGCCGAAGCCATCCTCGCCGTTCAGCCGGTCGCGGGCGAAGGCCGCCGCCTTGGCGATCGCGCTTCGCCGCGTACGCTTGGGAAACAGCGGCTCGACGAGGCGCAGCACGCGGTCGAGTCCGCCGAACACCGCGCCCCAGGGGCCGGTCTGGTTGTCGGTCTGCGGCCAGTGCTTCACGGCGAAGGGCGGTTCGAGGAACAGCTCGTTGAGCGTGATGCCGCGCGGGTTGGCGGCGCGCGGCTTCAGCGCCATCAGCACCATCAGCGGCGCCAGCGTGTCGCGCGCCCAGAATGAAATCTTGTACATGTGGAACGGGAACCAGCCCGGCGCGTGCATCAGCTCGACCGGCATCACCGGCACCGCCCGCCACGGCACGATGCCGAACAGCGCCAGCGTGATGCGGGTGAAGATGTTGACGTTGACGGCGCCGCCGGCCGCTAGGATCACGGCGCGGGCGCGCACCATGTGGGGCGCGTCGATCGGGTCGCCGGCCGCTTTGAGGGCGAAGTAGCACTTCACCGTGGCCGACACGGAAGCGCCGCCGCCGACAAGCATCGGCCAGCCGCCGTGCGCCTCCTGGCGGCGGCGGAGGTAGGCGGCGTGCAGCCGCTCCTCGTCGGGATCGACCTCGCCGAGGAAGTGCTTGAGAAGCAGGTACTCGGCCGGGATCGCGGCGTCGGCTTCGAGCTCGAAGCGGAAGTGCCCGTCGTCGCGCTGCCGGCGCAGCAGCGCCGCCACGGCCCGACCGATCGAGCCCGTCAGGCCGCTCGCGGCGTCGCAGGCGGCGTCGGCGAGAATCGCGGAAGACGTCATCGTGTCGGGTGTCCCATGGCTTCTTAGGGGAGGAAGCCATGCGCAACGTCAAGGTTCGGTAGGGTGCACCCACGCGCTTCTTCGGCAGAATGCTTGACGGCGTGTCCGCCGCGACGGGCGGGCCGGCGCTTCCCAGTCGGCGCTTGGCGCTCAGCGCTTGGAGACGTGCACGTGCGGCAGCTGCCCGTCGAACACCGACGACCACACCAGGCCGCGCTCGATGCCGGGCGGCGGCGGCGGGAAGGGCGCGGCGGCCATCAGCGCGCGCATCGCCATCGCGTCGACGTCGGGGTAACCGCTCTTGCGGCAGTACTCC
>CALMRL010000150.1 GCA_937873345.1 uncultured Beijerinckiaceae bacterium
GAGCCGTCGGGGAGGGTGCGGTTGGGGCGGCGGGCCGGCTCCAGCGTCGGGCCGGGGTCGTAGGGGCGCGGCCCGACCGGCTCGACGGCCTGTCCCGCCTCGGCCCGTGCGCCCGAGCGCAGCAGCACCGCGCCGAAGAAGCGGTCGAGCGCGCCGAAGCCGGCCTGCAGCGTGCCGATCGCGGCCAAGGCGAAGCCCGAGGCGATCAGGCACTTGGCGATGGCGACGAGGTCGTCGTGGAACACCGGCGAGCGGGCGAAGCGCAGCAGCAGCGCGTCGGCCAGCGCCGTCACCGCGATCAGCAGCCCCCAGCCGATCAGCGACACGGCGAGGCCGAGCCAGGTCAGTCGACCGAATTCCAATCGGCCGAAGTCCTGGCGGTTGAAGTCCTGCACCCTCGCGTCCGTGGCTCCGCGGCTCATCGCTCGTTCTCCTCCCGCGAGATGAAGGTGAAATCCTGCACCAGCACGTCGTGGACGAGTTCGGCGCCGAGCCGCCGGTTGGTCGCCGCGGCGAGGCGGACGAGCAGGCCGTTCACGTCGTACTTGTCGAGGTGCAGGAAATCGAGGCGGTCGTCGGTGTAGATGGCGCGAAAGGCCTCATCGAGCAGGAAGGCCTCGGGGCTCACCGGCAGGCTCTTCGCCTTGCCGGCATCCACGGTGTAGTTGAACTGCGCCACGATGAAGCCACGCACCGCGCCGCCGGCGATGATCGGCACGTTGAGCACGCGGGTCTTCTCGAGCTGCAGCACCGGCTTTTCCGCCACCGCCGCGGCCGGCTTCGACCCGCCCCCCAGCGTCGCCGCGGCGAAGGCGCCGCCGAGCGCCACGGCGAGCACCCACAGGCCGGTGAGGAAGGTCTTCATTCCCAGCCGTATCCTTGGCCGTATCCTCCGCCTTGCCCTTGCGGATCGCTCCGCCGCCCGTGGGCGCGCGAATAGGTGCCGTCGGACTCCGCCTCGCGCAGGGCCCGCACGATGACCGCGCCGACGTCATGCGCCGCGCGCAGCTCGACCTGCAGCGCCGCCTCGTTGGCGGCGAGGCGGGCGCGAAAGGCGGCGAGGCGGGCGAGGATGTCCTGGCTCGGCACGGTGTTGCTCATTGCCTTGGTCAGCCGGGCCATCTCCAGCAGGCCCTGGCGCTTCTGCCGCGTCGCCTCGGCAAGGCCGGCGTGGTCGTGGCGCCCGAGCGCCGCCGTCTCGGTGGCGATCACCGCGTCGAGCCGCCCGATCAGCGCGACCAGCGCGTCGTAGGTGTCCGGCGACACGAAGCTGCGGTCGCCCCACAGCGGCGCTTCTCCCGTCCGAGCCATTCTCTTCGGTCTCCGCTATGCCGGTTTCATCGGCGTGATGGGGGTGTTCGTCTCGGCCGGGTGCTTGGCTTCCAGCGACTTGGCGATGCCGATGCCGCCGGCGCGGCTGATCTGGTCGGCGAGCTGCTCGGCCATCATCGAGCGGTAGACGCCCGACGACTCCTTGTCGCCGAACAGCTCGCTATCCTTCGGCAGCATGGATTCGACGAAGGACTGCAGCAGCACCGCCTCGAACTTGCGGTAGGCGGCGGGCTTGCCGGCGCTCGCCTCGCGGTGAGTGCCGCCGACCGGCGAGGGCAGCGCGGCCAGGGCCGCCGCCGGCGTCGCGGTGGGCGAGGCGAGGTTTCCGCCCGATGCGTCCTTCGCCGCGCCGCCTTTCGC
>CALMRL010000151.1 GCA_937873345.1 uncultured Beijerinckiaceae bacterium
AGGCGACGGGCCGAGCGCCGCCGTGACCCGCGCGAGCGGGGCGGCCGTCGGTTCCGGGACCCGCTCGTCCGCGTCGAAGAGGTCGGCGTCGAAAGGGCGGGGCACGGCGCCAGGGGGTGCGGCGCGAGCCGGCGTGCCCGCGGGCCTGACGTCCGTCTCGGCGGTTAGGTCCAGTTCGTCCCAGAGCGACGTCCCGTCGGCGGCGGGTGCATCTGACAGGCGGTCGAGCGGCTCACCGTCACGGCGGCGCCCCTGGTCGGCAAGGGTTCGGAGTACGTCGTCGGGATCGGCGCAGAAGATCGCGCCGTCCCGGATCAGGTCGTTGGTTCCTTCCGAACGCGGGTCGAGCGGCGAGCCCGGCACGGCGAAGACATCGCGGCCCTGGTCGGCGGCGAAGCGGGCCGTGATCAGCGAGCCGGAGCGCCGCGCCGCCTCGACCACGACGACGCCGAGCGACAGGCCGGAGACCAGCCTGTTGCGGCGCGGAAAGTCACGGCCGCGCGCCTCCCAGCCGAATGGCATCTCGCTGATGGCCGCGCCATCCTCCAGCAGGCGGTCCATCAACGGGCCTTGATCGGCGGGGTAGAGGCGGTCGTGCCCACCGGCAAGCACCGCCACGGTGCCGCTGGCGAGCGCGCCGCGATGCGCCCGCGCATCGATGCCGCGGGCGAAGCCTGACACGATCGCGTAGCCCGCCTGCCCCAGCGAGCGGGCGAGACGTTCGGCGAAGGCGAGCCCCGCGGCGGAGGCGTTGCGCGAGCCGACGATCGCGACGGCCGGGCGTGCCAGTGCCGCCAACTGTCCGCGAACGGCGATCACGGCCGGTGGGCTGTCGATCTCGCGCAGTAGAGAGGGATAGGCGGCCTCGCCGCGGCAGAGGAAGACCGCGCCCATCCGCCGGGCCTGCGCGACCTCACGCTCGATCGACTCGCGCGACGCCACCGCGATCGGCCGGCCGCGTGTCGCGATCTTCGGCAGGGCCTCGAGTGCCGCCTCGGCTGAGCCATATCGGCTAAGCAGCGTCTGAAAGGTTCGCGGGCCGACATTCTCCGATCGCCACAGGCGCAGCCAGGCGAAGCGCGTCGCCTCGTCGAAGACGGTCACGCCGCGCCGCTGCCGCTTCCCGCAGCGACGACCCCGCGTCCGCGCCCGATCTTCGGCTCGGTGCCGGCGATGAGACGGCCGATGTTGGCCGCATGCTTGAGCCAGAGCACGCCGGCAAGGCCGGCGAACAGCGCCGCCGCCTCGGGACGGTGGAGCAGCAGCAGAGCGAGCGGCGCCGCAGCGCTGCCGGCGAACGCGGCAGCGCTGGAATAGCGGGTGAGGAAGGCGACGGCGAGCCAAGCCGCGGCGAATGCCAGCGCCGCCGGCCAAGCAAGGGCGATCAGGCAGCCGAGAAAGGTCGCGACGCCCTTTCCGCCGCGGAAGCGGAGGTAGAGGGGGAAGCAATGCCCGAGAAAGGCGCCGCAGGCTGCCACGGCGCCGAGCGGCAGCGGCGAGACGACGCCGCGGGCGGCGAGCAGCCGCGCCAGCGCTATGGCGACGAGAACGGGGATCGTTCCCTTCAGCGCGTCGGCGAGAAGCGTGAAGGCGGCGAGGTCCTTGCGCCCGGAGCGAAGGACATTCGTGGCGCCGATGTTGCCCGAGCCGATCGTACGAGGATCCGCCGTGCCCGCGACCCGGGCGATCAGCACGCCGGACGGAATCGAACCGATGAGATAGGCGAAGGCGAGAATAGCCGGGAGGGCAGGCATGTCGGGTCCGAGATCAACTCGATCCTATGCGCTGGTGCCGCGCGAGTCCATCGCGTGGGCGACACGGCGGCGACGCCGGGTCGTCAGCTCTGGTGGCCGAGCCAACTCGCCCAATCGTTCTCGCTGCCGTAATAGCAGTTGCGATCGACGTAGCCGTGGATGCCAGGGACCTGCCCGGTGGCGGTGTGTTGCCAGAAGTGCCAGCGCCGGTCGCCGTACTTGACGCTGGGATGGTACTTCACCGATCGCACCCAGATCGGGTAATCCTGCATTTCGCCGACCAAGACGTCACGATGGAAATCGACCGAGGTATAGATCACCGGCCGCTTGCCGTAGGCGCGCTCCATGCCCTCCAGCACGATGCGCATGTCGCGCAAGGCCTCCTCGCGGGGCAGCTTGCGCGGACAGGTCTTGGATTGCGGGTTCCACTCGACGTCGAGCACCGGTGGCAGCGCGAAGGGGTCGTTCGGCACGTTGGCGACGAACCAGGCCGCCTGCTGCTCGGCCGGGCGGCACCAGTACATGAAGTGGTAGGCACCGCGCGCGACGCCAGCCGCGCGCGCCTGCTCCCAGTTCTGCCGAAACTTGTCGTCGAGATAGTCGCCGCCCTCGGTGGCCTTGATCCAGGCGAAGCGCATTCCCGAGCCGGCGACCGCCTGCCAGTCGACGTCGCCCTGGTACCGCGAGACATCGATGCCCTGCACGGCGAAGGACGAGGCGAGCGGAAAGGACGGGTCCCCCGGACTGCCGGCGCAGCCGGCAACGAACATCGCCGCCGCGGCAAGCGTCAGGCGGCGAACTTGAGTGGGAACTCGAAAACGCATTGCAGCAGATTATCTCCGATCCGCCAACAGCCCGGTAACGCCGTCGCCGGCCATGATGGCGAGCGAAGCGTGCGCCGCAAGCCGCCTGTCACGCGATGCCATGCTCCGCCTCGCTTGCTTCGCCGGGCGTGTCCGGGCTGCCACGTCCGGGTGAGGTGCGCTGGGCGAAGATCGACAGGCTCGGGCCATAGCGATGAGCGGGCTCGTCGTGGGCGACAAGCAGCCTGTCGAAGCCCATCGCGGCGAGCAGGGCGAGAAGGTCGGCGCGGTCGATCCAGAAGTGACGGTCGCGCAGGCCGCCGTTGAAGGCGGGATTGCGCCAGGATCGATAGTAGGATCGTTCGTGCAGCCGAACGTCGCTCCGGTGGGAGCGTCGCGCCTCGACCGAGCCGGAGAACGGCAGCCGCCGCTTGTCTCCCGCCGGCATCGCGGCCTCGTCGAAGACGTGCGTCCAGAGGTACAGCGCGTCAGTCGCGGCGGCGAGGCGTTCGAGCAGGCGGACGGGATCGTCGGAATGGTACAGCACGCCGGAGCCGACGATCAGGTCGTAGCGGCGCGGCTCGCCGTCGAACCACTTCATGAAATCGCCGAGAAGGAAGGACGATCGGTGGAGCTTCAGCGCCTCCTTGGTGATGAGGCAGCGGAGGTAGGCGGCGGCGTTGGCTTCGATCGCGGTCACCTCCGAGGCGCCGAAGCGCTCCAGCATCGCGGTGTGGAAGCCTTCGAGCGGCCCAAGCTCTAGCGCGGTGCGGCCGCGGATGTCGAAGCACTCGCGCAGCAGCCAGTCGATGCGGGTGTCGAGGTGGAAGGCCTGCGGGCCAGCCCTCAGGCCGGTCTCCGGCGGCATCGCGCCGGCCCAACCCGGCACCAGGTCGATCGCGTTCTGCAGCGAGGGGGCCCCGCCGACGTAACGGTCGAGCACGTCGGCGCCGGCGCGGAACGGCCGCAGGGTCCGCGTATGCCATCGCAGCGCGAGCCGATCCAGGAGCAGCCGCAGCGATGAGGCCCGCGCGGGTGCGGCGAGAGGGGCGGGAAACGTTGCCGGCCGTTGCTTGCCTGTCATGAAAGACCGTGATTGAGGAACCGCGTCGCCGGATCGGGAAGAGTCATGCAGAGATTCGTCGCCTTCACCTCGCTCGGCCGCCGGCACCTTCCCAACCAGTACGATCTCCTCGCGCTTCTGACGATCTTCGCAATCCTGGTCGGCGTGGTGCACGCCAGCCGCGGCGCCATCGAGCCCCTGGCGGCTCCCGGCGCCACCGAGATCCATCTCGACGTCGCCTACCTCCCCTACTACGCGATTCGCACCACGCTCAGGATGTTCATCGCCCTCTTCTTCTCCCTGCTGTTCACCTTCACCTACGCCACCCTTGCGGCGAAAAGCCGACGCGCCGAGAAGATCATGATTCCGCTGCTCGACGTTCTGCAGTCGGTGCCGATCCTCGGTTTTCTCGCTTTCCTCGTGCCCTTCTTCGTCACCCTCGTGCCGGGCTCCGTCGCCGGCTTCGAGATCGCCTGCATCTTCGCGATCTTCACCAGCCAGGCCTGGAACATGGCCTTCTCCTTCTACCGTTCGCTGCGCAGCGTGCCCGCCGACCTCATCGAGGTGTCGCGCGGCTTCAACCTGACGCCCTGGCAGCGCTTCTGGCAGCTGGAGACCCCCTTCGCCATGCCGGGCCTCATCTGGAACATGATGATGTCGATGTCGGGCGGCTGGTTCTTCGTCGTCGCGGCGGAGGCGATCTCCTACAACAACAACACGACCAAGCTGCCGGGCATCGGCTCCTACATCGACGCAGCCACGACGAAGGGAGAGAACGGCGCCGTTCTCGCCGCGGTGGCAACGATGGCCGTGGTGATCGTGGTCTACGACCAGCTGCTGTTTCGGCCGCTGGTCGCCTTCTCCTCGCGCTTCCGCGTCGAACTGACCGCGAGCGCCGAGCAGGAGCGGTCCTGGGTGCGCGACGCCTTCCTGCGCACCGGCTGGCTCAAGCCGCTGAGCGCCGGACCGCAGCGGCTGTTCCGCCGCTTCGCCCTGATGCGCCTCACCCTGCCCCCCGGTCGGGCGAATCCGCAGGTTGCGGTGAGGGCTGCGCGAGGCTCGCGACTCGGCGACGTCGCCTTCACCGCCGTGGCGGCAGCGATCGGCGCCTATTGCCTGTACCTGATCGTCACCTACTTCGCCGCACACTTCACTCTCGGCGATGTCGGCCACGTGCTGGTGCTGACGCTCCTCACGATGCTGCGGGTGATCTTCGGCATCGTTCTCGCGACGTTGATCTGGGTTCCGATTGGCATCTGGATCGGGCTGCGTCCGCGCATCGCCGACAGGGTGCAACCCTTCGCGCAGTTCCTCGCCGCCTTCCCCGCCAACGTCATCTTCCCGCTGGCTGTGCTGCTGATCGTCACTTTCCGCCTCGATCCCGACGTCTGGCTGACGCTGCTGATCGTCTTCGGCACGCAATGGTACATCCTGTTCAACGTGATTGCCGGCGCGCAGGCCTTTCCCAACGACCTGCGCGAGGCCGCCCGCTCCTTCTCCATCCGCGGCTGGGACTGGTGGGTGAAGGTGATCATCCCCGGCATCTTCCCGTACTACGTGACGGGAGCGCTGACCGCGTCCGGCGGCTCGTGGAACGCCGCGATCGTCGCGGAGTACGTGCACGCCGGCATCAAGCAGGGCGGCGAGGTGCGGAACTATACGGAAGTCGCCTCCGGCGTCGGCTCCTACATCGCCATCGCCACGGAGCGGGGCATCGACAACCAGATCTGGCTCGGCGTCGCCGTGATGAGCCTGGTCGTCATCATCTACAACCGCGCCCTGTGGCGGCCGCTGTTCGTGCTCGCCGAGAAGCGCCTGCGGCTTTGAAGGTCCTCCCATGCTGCAAGACCATGCGCAGACGCTGCTGCAGATCGACGATGCCGTGCAGCGCTACAGGACCGGATCGGGCGACGTCGGTCCGCTGGTCCTCGATCACGTCTCCGTCGAGCTGAAGCCCGGCGAGATCGTAGGGCTGCTCGGCCGCTCGGGATGCGGCAAGTCCTCGCTCCTGCGGATCGCCGCCGGCCTCGCCTTTCCCATCGAGGGCAAGGTGTCCTGCCTTGGCAGGCCCGTGACCGGGCCGGTCGACGGCGTCGCCATGGTGTTCCAGTCCTTCGCCCTCTTTCCCTGGCTGACGGTGCTCGCCAATGTCGAGCTCGGGCTGCGCGCCAAGGGCGTGCCGGAGGACGAGGCACGCAAGCGGGCGTTGCGGGCGATCGACCTGATCGGTCTCGACGGCTTCGAATCGGCCTTCCCCAAGGAGCTGTCGGGCGGCATGCGCCAGCGCGTCGGCTTCGCCCGCGCGCTGGTCGTCGACCCCAAGATCCTGCTGATGGACGAGCCCTTCTCGGCACTCGACGTGCTCACCGCGGAGACGCTGCGCACCGACCTCCTCGACCTGTGGGTCGAAGGCCGAATGCCGATCAAATCGATCCTGATGGTGACGCACAACATCGAGGAGGCGGTGCTGATGTGCAACCGCATCATCGTGCTGTCCTCAAACCCCGGCCGGATCGCCGCCGAGATCCCCGTGACGATGCCCCATCCGCGCAACCGCCTCGACCCCGAGTTCCGGCAGATGGTCGATCGCATCTACGCCCTGATGACCAAGCGGCCGGCACCCGTGCCGACCGGCAGCGCGACTTTCCCCGGCCTCGGCCTCGGCATGGCGCTGCCGCGGGTGTCCACAAACACCATCTCCGGCATGATCGAGGAGGTGCACGCCGCCCCTTACAATGGGCGGGCCGGCATGCCGGAGCTGGCCGACTCGCTGCAGATGGAGATCGACGACCTGTTCCCCGTCGCCGAGACGCTGCAGCTGATGCGTTTCGCCGAGATCGCCGACGGCGCGATCCGCCTGACTCCGGCCGGCAGCCGCTTCGCCGACATGGAGACCGACGCCCGCAAACGGTTGTTCGGTGACCACCTCCTCGCCTACGTGCCGCTCGCTGCCCGCATCCGCATGGTGCTCGATGAGCGTCCCTCGCATTCGGCGCGCTCGTCGCGCTTCCTGGAGGAGCTGGAGGATCACATGTCGGACGAATACGCCGACCGGACGCTGAAGAGCATCGTCAACTGGGGCCGCTACGGCGAACTGTTCGCCTTCGACGAGGGCTCGGAGACCTTCAGCCTGGAAAACCCGCAGTAGGGCGGCACCCTGCTATGTCCACCGGCTCATCGATACGTTTGCAACGCTTCGAGGCGTTCAACCGTTGTTCACGAACAAGATAGCTGGGGTTGGGAAATGCGCGATGCGATGACGGCGGCGGCGGCGGTGTTCGAGCCCGAGGAGGTGGTCGTGCTTGCCGCGGCCCTTCGTTTGGCGACGAGTCGTATGCATGTCGAGGATGCCGAGACGAAGGCCGAGCTGGCTCGTCTCATCCACAATCTCGGACGCAGCCGCATCCGCCTGCGCAAGCTGATGCAGACCGACGCCCATGCCGCGGAGATCGCCGGCGAGGCGGCGGAACTTTTCGCCTACCTTGAGGAGGCACCCGAGACGATCCTCGCTGCGGCGCGTGAGGCCGACGTCTCGTCGACAAGGGCGGAACGCATCATCGGGGCTTTCCCGACCCAGTTCCGGCAAACGCCGGTCAACCGGCTGTAGAAGGCGAGCCCCATCTCCCGCGCCCGGCATTGCCGGGCGCCATAGTCAGATATCGACGAGTTCGGCGGCAAAGGCCGCCCGCTCCTGGATGAACGCGAAGCGAGCCTCCGGCCGGTTCCCCATCAGTCGATCCACGCTTTCGGTGGCACGCGTTCGCTCGACATCGGCGACGGTGATCCGCAGCAGACTGCGCCGCGTCGGGTCCATCGTCGTCTCCTTCAGTTGTGCCGGCAGCATCTCGCCGAGGCCTTTGAACCGGCTCACCTCGATCTTGGCGCGCCCCGTCAACACCTTGCGGGTCAAATCTTCGCGATGACGCTCGTCACGGGCGTAGACGTGCGTTGCGCCCTGGGTCAGTCGATAGAGCGGCGGGACCGCGAGGTAGAGATGGCCATCGGTGATCAGCGCCGGCATCTCGCGGAAGAAGAAGGTGATCAGCAGCGAGGCGATGTGGGCGCCGTCGACATCGGCATCGGTCATGATGATGATCTTGTCGTAGCGCAGCTCCGCCCCACTGAAGCGCGAGCCTGTCCCGCAGCCCAACGCCTGCACGAGGTCGCCGAGTTGCTGGTTCTGCGCGAGCTTGTCGCGCGTGGCACTGGCGACGTTGAGGATTTTGCCGCGCAGCGGCAGCACCGCCTGGGTCGCGCGGTCGCGAGCCTGCTTCGCAGAGCCGCCGGCGGAATCCCCCTCGACGATGAACAGCTCCGACCCTTGCGCGCCGCTCGCCGTGCAGTCGGCAAGCTTGCCGGGCAAGCGCAGCTTGCGCGTCGCGCTCTTGCGCTGCACGTCCTTCTCGGCACGGCGGCGCAGCCTCTCCTCGGCGCGCTCCACCGCCCAATCGATGAGGCGCGCCGCCTGCGACGGGTGGCTCGCCAGCCAGTGGTCGAGCGCATCCCGGACGCTGCCTTCGACGAGGCGCGCCGCCTCGCCGGTCATCAGGCGACCCTTGTTCTGCCCCTGGAACTCCGGTTCGCGGATGAACACCGAGATCAGCGCGGCGCAGGACACCATCACGTCGTCGGCTGTGAGCGCGGCGGCGCGTTTCGCCGCACCGGTGCGCTCGGCGTGATCCTTCAGCCCGCGCAGCAGCGCCGCTCGCAGACCCGCCTCATGAGTGCCGCCGTCGGGAGTTGGGATCGTGTTGCAGTATGACTGCACCGAGCCGTCGTCGGCCGCGAGCCAGGCGACCGCCCATTCCAGCGAGCCGTGTCCGCCGGGCCTCGTCACCTTGCCGGTGAAAACCTGCTCGGCGACTAGCGCCTTGCCCTCGATCTCCTGCGCGAGGAAGTCCTTGAGGCCGCCGGGGAAGTGGAACACCGCCTCGCGCGGCGCCCCGCCCTCGTTGTCGAGAGCGGAGTTGCGCCAGCGGATTTCGACCCCGCCGAACAGATAAGCCTTGGCCCGCGCCATGCGGAACAGCCGTGCTGGCTTCAGCGCCGCCTCGTCGCCGAAGATCAGCGGATCCGGCTTGAAGCGTACCCGCGTGCCGCGCCGGTTCAGCACCTTGCCGACGCTCACCAGCCCGCCCTGCGGCAGGCCGCGGCTGAAGCTCTGGCGGTAGAGCGTCTGGTTGCGCACCACCTCGACGTCGAGCCGCTCGGAAAGCGCGTTCACCACGGAGACGCCGACTCCGTGCAGGCCGCCGGAAGTCTGGTAGGCGCCTGAGTCGAACTTACCCCCGGCGTGCAGCACGGTCATGATGATCTCGACCGTGGACTTGTCCGGAAATTTGGGGTGCGGCTCGACAGGCATGCCGCGGCCGTTGTCGGTGACGGTGACGAAGCCCTCGCCGTCGAGGGCGACATCGATGAAGGTGGCGTGGCCGGCGACCGCCTCGTCCATCGCATTGTCGATCACCTCGGCGAAGAGGTGGTGCAGCGCCGCCTCATCGGTGCCACCGATGTACATGCCGGGCCGCCGGCGAACCGGCTCCAGGCCTTCCAGCACCTCGATCGAGGCGGCGGTGTAAGCGGCCTCGGCCGACGGGATCGGCTGGGGAGGCCGCGCCTTCTCCGAACCTATCTCGTCGGTCTGCGGCAAGCGCGCGACGCTCGTGGTCTCGCGGGATTGGGCCATGGCTGCCGTCGTGCTCCGGGCGGTTCGTCGGGACGGTGAGGGTGAGGGCGACATGAGAACAAACTGTAAACATTTACGCGCCCGCTCACAATCCCTTAACGGAAGCGGTCTAGCCTTGCGGCATGACGCACGAAGGACAAGTCCCCTCGCCCGCCGCCGACAGGGTGGCGCTGACGGTGGTGATCTGCTTCGATCATGCCACGGTGACGGGCGGCCAGGCCCGCGTCGCCTTCGACAGCGCCGTAGGATTGAAGCGCGCCGGCCACCGCCCGATCGTGTTCGCCGCCGCCGGTCCCGTGTCCCCTGAACTCGTCGCGGCGGGCATCGAGACGATCTGCCTCGGTCAAAGTGACCTGATCGGCAATCCCTCGAAGGCGGCCGCCGCACTTCAGGGCATCTGGAACACGGAGGCGGCCCGCCGCCTCCGCGAGCTTCTCGACGGCCTGCCCCGCGCGCGCACGATTGTTCACGTCCACGGTTGGGCCAAGGCGCTGTCGCCGTCGATCGCCCTGCCGATCGCCCGTTCGGGCCTGCCGGCGGTGTACACCATCCACGAATACTTCCAGTTCTGCCCCAATGGCGGCTTCTACGACTACCAGGCGCAGGCGGTGTGCACGCGCAAGCCGCTGTCGCCATCGTGCTGGGCGACGAACTGCGATTCGCGCACCTATTCGCGCAAGGTGTGGCGCAACCTGCGCCTGCTCGCGGCCAAGCACGTCGCCGGGCTGCCGGATGTCTTCGCCGACTACGTCGCCATCTCCGACTTCCAGCGGCAGATCGTGACGCCGTTGCTGCCGCGCGGCGCCAGGCTGCACCGCATCGACAACCCAGTCGCCGTGCCCGATCTCGGGCAAAAGCCCGACCCTGCCGGCGGCGAGATCGTCTTCGTCGGTCGCCTGTCGCCGGAGAAGGGCGTGCTGCTCTATGCCGAGGCGGCGCGTCGGATCGGCCGGCGACCCGTCTTCGTCGGCGACGGCCCGCTCGCCGCCGTGATCGCCGAGCGCTTCCCCGAGGCTCGGCTGCTCGGCTGGCAGGATACCGCCGGCGTGCGCGCGGCGATGCGCTGCGCCCGCGCCCTCGCCTTCCCCTCGCTGTGGTACGAGGGTCAACCGCTCACCGTTCTCGAAGCCAAGGCGCTCGGCACGCCGGTGATCGTCAGCGACGTTTGCGCCGGACGCGAGGAGATCGAGGACGGAGTGACCGGCCTGTGGTTCCGTTCCGGCGACGCCGACGATCTCGCCCGGGCGATGCTGGCGTGCACCGATGATGCGCGCATCGCGGCGATGTCGCATGCGGCTCACGCCGCCTACTGGCGGAGCCCGCCGACGCCCGAGCGCCACGTCGCCAACCTCGCCGCGCTGTACGGGTCGATGCTGGACCGCGCGTCGCCGGCCGTCTCCATCGTTGGAGGAAAGATGCCGAGCTGGCAGGCGCGACATGCCTCCCCTTGACGCAACTTGCCTGTCTTGTGAGCTTTGCGCCTCTTCAGACGACAAAATTGCTTGAGTTGTCGACGTGGACTTGAGGCTCAGCCGGAATAGTACATGTCGAACTCGACGGGATGCGGCGTCATTTCCAGCCGCTTCGCCTCCGAAACCTTGAGTTCGATGAAGGCCTCGATCAGGTCGCGGGTGAAGACGCCGCCAGCGGTGAGATAGGCGTTGTCCTCCTCGAGCGCCGCCAAAGCCTCGCGCAGCGAACCGCATACGGTCGGGATGCGGGCCAGTTCGGCCGTCGGGAGTTCGTACAGGTCCTTGTCCATCGCGGCGCCGGGATCGATCCTGTTGGCGATGCCGTCGAGACCGGCCATCAGCATGGCGGTGAAGGCCAGGTAGGGGTTCGCCATCGGGTCGGGGAAACGCACTTCAAGCCGCTTCGCCTTGGGGTTGTTGGTGTAGGGGATGCGGCACGAGGCCGAGCGGTTGCGGGCGGAGTAGGCCAACAGCACCGGTGCTTCATACCCCGGCACCAGGCGCTTGTAGCTGTTCGTCGTCGGGTTGGTGAAGGCGTTCAGCGAACGGGCGTGGCGGATGATACCACCGATGTACCACAGGCACTCCTGGCTGAGGTCGGCGTACTTATCGCCGGCGAACAGCGGATTGCCGTCCTTCCAGATCGATTGGTGCACGTGCATGCCCGAGCCGTTATCGCCGTAGATCGGCTTCGGCATGAAGGTCGCTGTCTTGCCGTAGGACTGCGCGACCTGGTGGATGCAATACTTGTATACCTGCATGTGGTCGGCCATCTGGGTCAGCGGGCCGAACTTCAGGCCCAGCTCGTGCTGCGCCGAGGCGACCTCGTGATGGTGCTTCTCGACGTGGGCGCCCATCGCCGCCATCGCCGCCAGCATCTCGCCGCGCATGTCCTGCGCCGAATCCTGCGGCGGCACGGGGAAGTAGCCGCCCTTGGTGCGGACGCGGTGGCCCAGGTTGCCGCCCTCGTAGGGCGTGTCGGAATTGCCGGGGAACTCGGCAGAGTCGAGCACGAAGCCGGTATTGGTCGGGTCGGCCCGGAAGCGGACGTCGTCGAACACGAAGAACTCGGCCTCGGGGCCGAAATACACGGCGTCGCCGATGCCGGCCGAGGCGGCGTAGGCCTCGCCCTTGCGCGCGACGCCGCGCGGGTCGCGGCCGTAGGGCTCGCCGGTCGAAGGCTCCAGCACGTCGCAGACGACCGAGAGCGTCGGCGCGGCAAAGAACGGGTCCATCGCGGCTGTGGTCGGGTCAGGCATCAGCATCATGTCGGACTCGTTGATTGCCTTCCATCCGGCGATGGACGAGCCGTCGAACATCGTCCCGTCGGAGAACAGGTCCTCGTCGGCGATGGTCTGGTCGAAGGTGACGTGCTGCCATTTGCCGCGCAGGTCGGTGAAGCGCAGGTCGACGTACTTGATGTCGTTGTCCTTGATCGATCTCAAGACGTCGCTGGCAGTCTTCATCTCGGGTCCTTTCACGACGCGCGGAACGCGACGGCCCCTCGGCCGCGCCTGCTCTTAGACCGGGGCGGGGCGCCGAGGCAAAGGCGTCGGGGATCGCGCGGCCTATCACGTTGATCGCCGCAGGGCGCGCTGACGCGATCCGATGGCACAGTCTCTGCGTAAACCGGGCGCCCTGCCAGCCCGGCTCCTCTCGCCGCCGCAGGGCCACGAGACAAGGGACGAGGGAGCAGTATGACGAAATACAAGCTCGAATATCTTTGGTTGGACGGCTACGTGCCGGTGCCGA
>CALMRL010000152.1:0-3848 GCA_937873345.1 uncultured Beijerinckiaceae bacterium
GATCAGCAGCGTCGCGCTTTCCAGCGCCGCGAGGTCCGGCAGCGCCTCGTCCCGGCCGAAGCGCAGCGCGCAGCCGCCGGCCGAGACCGAGGTGATGGCGACGGGAATCGTCCCGCCGGCGAGCAGCAGCTCGCCGCGCCGGTCGATCGCCAGGCGGGGATGGCGGTCGGGCTGGCGGCGCTCGGCGACGACGCCAAGGGCCACGCCGGCGATGACGAGGTTGAAGCTGGTCCACAGGCCGGCGATCAGCATCAGTTCGGCGCCGGGCTCGAAGAGGTAGCGGTAGAAGGCCGTCGCCGCCCCGACCGCCAGCACGGCGAAGATCGCGAAGAACGGCTTGGAGAAGCCCGACAGGTGGTCCTGGTCGAGCGAGATGCCCTTGGCGGTGACGTTGAACGACGGCTTGCGGGGATGGGCGATGACCGACACGATCGCCTTAGCGAGATACACGCCCTGCACGTACTCGTAGAGTTCCGAGATGAACGGCCAGCGCACCCGACCGTACAGGTAGTTCTGCAGCATCAGGTTCACGACCATGTAGGTCGAGGTGTAGGCGATCGCCTCATCCATCGAGGAGACGAAGATCTTCACGTCGAGGAAGATGTGCAGCAGCGGCGCGAAGGTGAACACCATCCGCGGCAGGGGAAAGAACCAGAAGGTCATCGACGACAGGTAGGCGAGCTTCTGGATCGGCTTCAGGCCCTTCTTGAAGAGGGGGTTCTTCAACAGCAGGATCTGGAACATGCCCTGGCACCAGCGCGAGCGCTGGCCGATGAAGCTCTCGAAGGTTTCCGGCTGCAGCCCGGCGATCAGCGGCTTGTCGACGTAGGCCGAGTGCCAGCCCTTGGCGTGCAGCTCGAAGGCGGTCTCGCAGTCCTCGGTGATGGTGACGCCGGAGAAGCCGCCGACCTCGTCGAGTGCGGCGCGCCGCAGCAGGGCGGCGGAGCCGCAGAAGAACGAGCCGTCCCACTTGTCGAGGCCGCGCTGCGTCACGGAGTAGAACATCTCGTTCTCGGACGGCATCGCCTCGAAGATGCGGAGGTTGCGCTCGATCGGATCGGGATTGAGGAAGACGTGCGGCGTCTGCACCAGGAACAGCTTCGGGTCGCGCCGGAAGTGCCCGACCGTCTCGCGCAGGAACGAGCGGAAGGGGGCGTGGTCGGCGTCGAACACCACCACCACCTCGCCGGTGGCGTGCGCCAAGCCGTTGTTCATGTTGCCGGCCTTGGCGTGCTCGTTCTTCGCGCGCGTCAGGTAGCGCACGCCCATCTGCGCGCACAGCGCGGTGAGCGAGCGGCGGCGTTCCGTCGCCTCCGCCGCCTTGGTGGGGTCTGCGTGCGCGACCTTCTGGTCGGTGCCGCCGTCGTCGAGCAGCCAGACGGTAAGCTTGGAGGCGGGATAGTCCATCGCCCTGGCGGCGGCCATCGTCGTCGCCAGGATGTACTCGTCCTCGTTGTAGGAGGGGATGAACACGTCGACGGTGGGCAATGTCTCGTCGTCCTCGCGCGGCAGCGGGGCGCGGTCGAGGGGGTCGGCGTTGATGACGAGGCTGACGCCCAGGATCAGCACGCAGTACACCTCGGCCAGCACCAGCAGCAGCCCGAGCGCGAGGTTGAACGGCTGGTCGAGCGGCGGCAGCGTGCTCGTCGCGCGCCACACGATGTAGCGCAGCACCACGAGGCTGCCGACGGAGAGGAACAGCCAGCGGGCATAGCGGCCGCGGCCCCAGCGCCACACCGCGCCCATCACCACGATCGCGGCGACCGCCATGGCGAGTTGCGCGTCGACCGCGACGGGCTGCGCCAGGAAGGCGAGCGAGGCGGCGGCCGTCGCGAGGAACAGCGTGAGCCGCACGGGCTTCATCAGCGTCATCGGCCCCGCCCTCAGAAGCCGACGCGCGCGTCGACGGTGAGGTAGCCGCCGTTGCCCCGCACGCGGTCGTTGAGGTAGCCGCCGGCGAGGGCGAACTTCAGCGGCCCGGCGCGCAGCCCCGTGAGATGCACGCCGATGCGCTCCTGGTTGAAGAATTGGTCGCCGAGCACCGTCACCTCGGGGCCGATGTAGAGATCGCGCCCGATGAGGGTGCCGCCGCGGACCCGCGCGAAGTAGGCGTCCTTGTTGGTGGCGTAGGACGCCTGCGCCGCCACCATCGTGTTGACGCTGGGCTTGGTGTAGAGCTCGACCTGCCCCTTGGCGCCGACGCTCGTGCCGATCACGGGATTTGCCGGGTCGATGATCGACAGCCGGTTGTCGCGCACATCGATGCCGAGGTAGGCCGAGAACACCGTCGCCGGGCTCACCCATTCGTAGCCAGCGAGCACGGCGCCGCTTTCCTGGCGGCCGTGCACCGTCTCGGCCCGGTCGGTGGCGTAGTACGAGTACACGCCCCCCAGCGCATCGGCGCGCACGCGCAGGCCGCTCTCGGCCAAGGTGCCGACGGGCGCCGCCGTGACCAGCACGTCGCCGAAGTACGAGCCCTGCGTGGTGACGTCGGCGGAAACGTCGACCGACACGATCCAGTCGTCGCCCGGGGCCTGCGCCTTGGCGCCGGTGTACCAATCGGCCGCCAAGGCGGGCAGAGGAAGAACGAGCGCCGAAGCGGCGAGCAATCGAACGAGCATGGGAACGCACCGACACGTACGCGGATACCGATCCTGGCTTAGCGGCGGCGGGTCTAAGCAAGGCTTAACGGATCGAAACGCGAACGGCACCGAAGCGCGACGTTGCGGCAAGCGAAGGGAAAGCATTGCCCACGACTTAGCGGGGCAGGGGCGAAAGGCGGATGATGCGCTGCGGCATCCATTCACCTGCGCGCAATCCACAATCAGCGTTGACGAAACCTTAATGCCGAGGCGGCAGGGTCATCCGACCGCCACGCTCGACTGCCCGCCGGCCGCGCTCGACCAGGTTCCCCCGCATGCTCCTTCGCCTCCGGTGAACGGATCGCCGTCCGTTCCGCGGCTGCCCGTCCTGCCGCGCCTCGCCGGGATTGCCGCGACACTGGCCGCGGTCGCCGGGGTGTTCGCCGCGGCGCCGACCTATCGGCTGCCGCTCTCTGTCATCCTGCTCCTCGTGCTGCTGGTGTTGCGCGAGCGCCACCGCACGGCCGAACGCGAGCGGGCGCTGGTCGCCACTGGCGCCGCCCTCGCCGAGGCCGAGGCGAGCTTCCGCAGCGTCTTCGAAAACTCCACCGATATCCTCTACATCTACCGCATCGACGGCGACGGCGCGATCCGCCTCGACAGGCTGAACCCCTCTGCGGTGCGCTTCCGCGGCCTCGACGCGACGGCGCAGGGCAGGCGGCTGGAGGACATCCTGCCGCCTGCCGTCGCCGCCGACGCCAGGCGATCCATCGAGGCCGTCGCGGCCAGCGGCACGTCCCAGCGCTTCGAACGCAAGCTCGACCGCGACGCCAGCACCCCCGATGGCTGCGACCCCGACGAGCGTGCCCTGGAGATCATCGTCACGCCGTTGCCGCCGTCGGGAGCGCTGATCGAGCGTGTATTCGTTTCGATCCGCGACATCACCCACCTGCGCGCCGCCCAGGCGGCCCTGGTGCGATCGGAGGCGCTCTACCGCACCATCGCGGAGTCGACGAGCGACCTGATCACGCGCCTCGTCCTGCCGGGGCTGCGGCATGCCTACGTCTCGCCGGCCTCGCGCGCCCTGCTCGGCGTCGAACCGGACGCGCTCATCGGCAGCGAGGCGCTGTCATTGATCCACCTTGAGGACGCTGCCGCCTTCGCCGAGGCGCTCGATGCCGTCTTGACCGGGCGGTCGGCGGTCGCCGAGCCCGTCGCCTATCGCATCCGCCGCGGCGATGGCCAATGGCTCTGGGTCGAGGCCTC
>CALMRL010000152.1:3858-5178 GCA_937873345.1 uncultured Beijerinckiaceae bacterium
CCGCCGGCACCGTCGACGGGCTGATCTGCTCGATCCGCGACATCGATGCCCGCCGCCGCGCCGAGGCGGCGCGCTCCGCCAGCGAGGCGCGCTTCCGGCTGCTCGCGGAGAATGCCAGCGAGCTGATCATGCTGAGCCACGACGACGGCCGGCGGTCCTACATCTCGCCGGCCTCGGTGCGGCTCGTCGGCTTCACGCCCGCCGAGCTGCAGAGGGAGATGGACGCGCGGCGCTGGGCGCATCCCGAAGATGTCGGCAAGCTCGCGCGCACCGAACTCCTGCAGGGCGCCGACACCGCCGTGTCGTGCCGCGTCCGCCGCAGGGACGGAGCGTGGATCTGGGTCGAGGCGATCGTGCGCCGCATCCCCACCACCATCGAGGACGAGCCGACGATCATCGCGACGTTTCGCGACGTCACCGAGCGGCAGGCGCAGGCACAGGCGCTGCGCGAGGCCAAGGACGCCGCCGATGACGCGCGCCGCATCGCCGAGCAGGCGAGCCGGGCGAAGTCCGACTTCCTCGCCACCATGTCGCACGAGATCCGGACGCCGCTGAACGCCATCCTCGGCTTCGCCGACCTGCTCGACGATGACCGCTCGCTGCACCCCGGCAGCCGGCGCTACCTCGACCGCATCCGCCATGCCGGCTCGACGCTGCGCACGGTGGTCGACGACATCCTCGACTTCTCGCGGCTCGAGGCCGGCGAGGTGCACCTGGAGCCGATGCCGTTCCAGCCGGCGACGCTCGTCGAGGACGCCGCCGCGATCGTGCGCGGCCTCGCGGAGCGCAAGGGACTCGACCTCTCCGTGTCGCTCGATCCCGCCCTGCCGCAGCTCCTCGTCGGCGACTACGGCCGCCTCCGTCAGGTGCTCATCAACCTGCTGAACAACGCCGTGAAGTTCACGAGGCAGGGATCGGTCGCGCTCGACATCGTCGCCCGCGCGCAGGGTGACGGACAGGCGGGGGAGGGCCAGGCCTGGCTGCGCTTCTCCGTCTCCGACACCGGCATCGGCATCCCCGCCGACAAGCTCGAACCGGTGTTCCAGCGCTTCTGCCAGGTCGACGGCTCGGTCAGCCGGGTGTAGGGCGGCACCGGCCTCGGCCTGGCCATCTGCCGCTCCCTCGTCGACGCGATGGGGGGGCGAATCGACGTCGAGAGCGCGGGCGAGCGGGGATCGACCTTCTGGTTCGAGTTGGTGCTGCCGCTGGCTTCTGGAACGGCTGCGGCGCCGGCGGGACTCAGTTCCGAGCCCCCGTCCCGCACGGATGTCGGAGGGATGGAGCTGTTCGATGACCTCGCTTCGGCGATCGATCCCGGCC
>CALMRL010000153.1 GCA_937873345.1 uncultured Beijerinckiaceae bacterium
TGCCCGATCCCACCGTGCCGGCCCCCGACCCCTTCGACCCCCGGCGCTCCTTCCAGGGGCTGATCCTGACGCTGCAGCGCTTCTGGGCGGGGCAAGGCTGCGTGGTGCTGCAGCCCTACGACATGGAGGTCGGCGCCGGCACCTTCCATCCCGCCACCACCCTGCGGGCGCTGGGGCCGAAGCCGTGGCGCGCCGCCTACGTGCAGGCCTCGCGCCGCCCCAAGGACGGGCGCTACGGCGAGAACCCCAACCGCCTGCAGCACTACTACCAGTTCCAGGTGATCCTGAAGCCCTCGCCGCCCGACCTGCAGGACCTCTACCTCCGCTCGCTCGCGGCGATCGGCATCGACACGGGGCTGCACGACGTCCGTTTCGTCGAGGACGACTGGGAAAGCCCCACCCTCGGCGCCTGGGGGCTCGGCTGGGAATGCTGGTGCGACGGCATGGAGGTGTCGCAGTTCACCTACTTCCAGCAGGTGGCGGGGATCGAGTGCGCGCCGGTGTCGGGCGAGCTGACCTATGGTCTGGAGCGCCTCGCCATGTACGTGCAGGGCGTCGACTCGATCTACGACCTCGACTTCAACGGCCGCGAGGGCGCGGAGCGGATCAGCTACGGCGACGTCTTCCTGCAGGCCGAGCAGGAGTACTCCCGCCACAACTTCGAGGCGTCCGACGCCTCGATGCTGTTCCGCCACTTCGCCGATGCCGAGGGCGAGTGCCGTTCGCTGCTGGAGAAGGGGGAGAGCGACGGCCGCGCCCTGATCGTGCTGCCGGCCTACGACCAGTGCATCAAGGCCTCCCACGCCTTCAACCTGCTCGACGCCCGCGGCGTGATCTCCGTCACCGAGCGGCAGAGCTACATCGGCAGGGTGCGCGAGCTGGCCAAGGCCTGCGGCGCGGCGTGGCTGCGGACGGAGGCGGGCGGCACCCCCTCCGTCGGCGGGCAGGGCTGAGCGATGCCCGAACTCCTGCTGGAACTCTTCTCCGAGGAAATTCCCGCCCGCATGCAGGCTCAGGCGTGCGACGACCTCCGCCGCCTCGTCACCGACGCACTGGTGGCGCGCGGCCTGACCTACGCCGGTGCGGCCGCCTTCGCGACGCCGCGCCGGCTGGCGCTGCACGTCGCCGACCTGCCGGCGGCGCAGCCCGACACCCGCGAGGAGCGCAAGGGGCCGAAGGTCGGAGCGCCGGGGGCGGCGGTCGCCGGCTTTCTGAAGAGTGCCGGCCTCGCCACCATCGGCGAGGCCAAGGTGCAGTCCGACGCGAAGAAGGGCGACTTCTACGTCGCCGTGATCGAGCGCCGCGGCCGGCCGACCTTGGAGGTGCTCGCCGAGGTGCTGCCGCAGGTAATTACGAATTTTCCTTGGCCTAAGTCGATGCACTGGGGAGACTATCGGCCGCTGAAGATAGGCGGCTTCGGCTTCGCTGAAGCAGGGGCCTTAGGCTTTAATCAAAGTCCTTTCAGCTTAGCTGGCCACAACCTGTTGCGATGGGTACGACCGCTGCATTCGATCCTTGCCACCTTCGGTCCTGATACTGAAGACCCAGAGATCGTCCATTTTACGATCGACGGCATCAGCAGCGGCAACACCACGCGCGGCCACCGCTTCATGGCGCCGGGCCCGATCACCGTGCGCCGCTTCGACGACTACGCCCCGGCGCTGGAGCGGGCGAAGGTGGTGCTCGATCCCGAGCGCCGCCGCGACATCATCCGCTACGACGCGCGCACGCTGGCGCAGGCGCAAGGCTTCGAGGTGGTCGAGGACGAGGGACTGCTCGCCGAGGTCGCCGGGCTCGTCGAGTGGCCCGTGGTGCTGATGGGCGCCTTCGACGCGGCCTTCCTCGACATCCCGGCGGAGGTGATCCGGGCGACGATCCGCGCCAACCAGAAGTGCTTCGTCCTGCGCGACCATGCGGGCAAGCTGGCGAACCGCTTCGTGCTCGTCGCCAACATCGAGGCGTCGGACGGCGGCGAGGCCATCGTCGCCGGCAACGCCAAGGTGGTGCGCGCCCGGCTCGCGGACGCCCGCTTTTTCTACGAGACCGATCTCGCCGTGCCGCTCGACGAGCGGCTGCCCAGGCTCGACGACGTCGTGTTCCACGCCAAGCTCGGCACGCAGGGCGAGAGGGTGCGGCGTCTCGCCAAGCTCGCCGCCGACTACGCCGGGCTGGTCGGCGGTGATCCCGCGCAGGCCGAGCGCGCGGCGACGCTCAGCAAGGCCGACCTCGTGACGGCGATGGTCGGCGAGTTCCCCGAATTGCAGGGGCTGATGGGCCGGTATTACGCCGCCCACGCCGGCGAGGCTCCTGCCGTCGCCGCGGCGGTCGAGGAGCACTACAAGCCGGTCGGCCCGTCCGACCGCGTGCCGGAGGCGCCGGTGTCGGTGGCGGTGGCGCTCGCCGACAAGATGGACACGCTGGTCGGCTTCTGGGCCATCGCCGAGACGCCGACCGGCAGCAAGGACCCCTACGCCCTGCGCCGCGCCGCGCTGGGCGTGATCCGGCTGATCCTGGAGAACGGGCTGCGCCTGCCGATTCTCGACCTCGGCGCCACCGCCCGGCTGCGCGCGGAGCGCTTCCGGGAGATGCCGGAGGCCGACAAGCTCGCCCTGCTGCGCACCCTGCTCGCCTTCTTCGCCGATCGCCTCAAGGTGTACC
>CALMRL010000154.1 GCA_937873345.1 uncultured Beijerinckiaceae bacterium
TCGCTCCGCCGGCGGCCCCGCGCCGGGGGACCGAGGCGGACCCGCCGCCGCGAGCGGGGTCCAGGAGGGGGGATCGCGGATCGGTGTGGCGCTCGCACACTAGGCTCCTGGCGCCCGGCAGCGTAAGGCTGGAGAGTGCCGTCATACCCCGTCCGCGGCGAGCCCGGTGCCGTTCCGCATGCCCAGCCGACCGTCGAGACGCCCGTTCCGGCGCGTCGCGCGGGCGTGGTGCGCGAAGACGGTCTGGGCGCGCGACGCGAGGACGCGCCGAATGCGCGACGCAAGGGTCCGGTGATCGGCGTCCGGCGATGATCGGCAAGACGCTGGGCCTGTACCTGTCGTCGCGGTTCTTCCGGATGATCCTTGCCGTGTTCGCGACGATCTTCAGCCTCGTTTTCGTGGTCGATTTCGTCGAGCTGCTGCGCCGCACCGGCAACATTCCGGGGGTGACGACCACGTCCGTCGCTTTCCTGTCCTTCCTGCGCACGCCCGCCGTATCGGAGCAGGTGCTGCCGTTCTGCGTGCTGTTCGGGGCGATGGCCGTGTTCCTCAATCTGACGCGCAAGCTCGAGCTGCTGGTCGCCCGCGCCTCGGGCATCTCGGTTTGGCAGTTCCTCGGCCCACCGGTCACCATCGCCGCGCTGATCGGCATCGTCTCCGTCACCGTGCTCAACCCGCTCTCGGCGGTGATGAAGCGGCGAGCCGACGTGATCGAGACCGCGATCTTCGGCTCCGACGGCGGCCATGATAGCAAGCCCGAGGTATGGATTCGGCAGACCGGCGTCGACGGCGAGGCGATCCTGCGCGCCGCCTCCGCGAGCGACCACAACAACCGGCTGGCCGGCGTCATCGCCTACATCTACGACCACGACGGCGCCTTCACCGAGCGGGTCAAGGCGGCCGAAGCGGAACTCGGACCCGGCGGCGCCTGGACGCTGCGCGACGCGCTGGTGACGCAGCCCGGCGAGGCCCCGCGCCAAGCGGCGACCTACCTCATCGCCACCTCCTCGCGCCCCGGCGAGCTCGGGGAGGGCGCGATGGCGGCGGCGACCGTGCCGGTCTGGCAACGGCCGGCGCTGCGCGCCGAAACCGAGGAGGCGGGACTCGACGGCGCCCCCTACCGCCTGCAATACCAGACCCTGCTCGCCAGGCCCCTGCTGCTCGTCGCGATGATCCTGATCGCGGCGGCGTTCTCCTTAAGGTTTTTCCGCTTTGGTGGCGTGGGCAAGTTCGTGGGCGGCGGGGTCGCGGCGGGGTTCGTGCTTTACGTGGCGACGAAGTATGTCGGCGACCTTGGCGGATCGGGCGTGCTGAGCCCGCCCGTCGCCGCATGGTCGCCGGCGATCGTCGCCACGATGCTCGGCTCGCTCGCCCTTCTCAACCAGGAAGACGGCTGATGGCGCAGCGCGCCACCCGCCCGGCTTCCTCCTGCGTGGATTTTGCGAGGACGCTCCTCGCATGCCTCGTGCTCGCCTGGACGGTTCTGGCGGCGGCCGCCGTCCAGCCCTCGCTCGCCGCCCAGCCGCCCTCGACCGCCAAGTCGCCCGCGACGGCCTCGTCGGCGGCCAAGCCGAAGATGCTGGTGGAGGCGGACCAGCTCGTCCAGAACCAGGACAAGAACACCGTCGCCGCCGAGGGCAACGTCCGCATCTACTACGATGGTCGCACCCTGCAGGCCGACCACGTGGTCTACGACAAGACGACCAAGCGGCTGCTCGCCACCGGCCACGCGACGCTGACCGAGAAGAACGGCACGGTGTACCATGGCGACACCTTCGACCTGACCGACGACTTCCGCGACGGCTTCGTCGACAGCCTGCGCGCCGACACCACGGACAAGACGCACTTCTCCGCGCCGCGGCTGGAGCGGACGAACGGCGACAGCGTCTTCACCAAGGGCACCTACACCGCCTGCGAAGCCTGCAAGGACCATCCCGACAGACCGCCTCTGTGGCGGATACGGGCGAAGAAGATCATCGCCAAGAACGACGAGCACATGATCTACTACGAGGACGCGCGCCTCGAGTTCCTCGGCGTCCCCGTCGCCTACACGCCCTATCTGTCGGCGCCCGACCCGACGATCACCCGCAAGTCGGGCTTGCTGACGCCGCACACGGTCTACAAGTCGCAGCTCGGCTACGGCGTCGGCGAGCCGATCTTCTTCAACCTCGCCCCGAACTACGACCTGACGCTGACGCCCACCGTGTTCACGGAACAGGGCTTCTTCGGCGCGGCGGAGTTCCGGCAGCGCTTCGACAACGGCCTGTACTACTTCCGCTTGTCGGGCATCGACGAGGCGCATCCCGGCGCCTTCGCGCAGCCACCCTACGGCGCCGCCGACCGCGCCCGGCGCGGCGACATCGACAGCAAGGGTGAATTCCAGCTCGACCCGTTCTTCAAGTTCGGCTGGGCGATCACCGCCCTGTCGGACAAGTACTACCTCAACGACTACGCCATCCCCTCGTCGACGATCTCCGCGAATTACTTTTCCGAATCGATCTCGACGATCTATCTGACAGGCCAGGGTGCGCGCTCGTACTTCGATCTGCGCGGCTACTACTTTGAGGGCCTGTCATCGCACGACATCCAGGCGCAGCAGCCGATCGCCCACCCGGTGCTCGACTACAATCACACCTTCGACGTCGATCCCGCGAAGTCCGCAGGGATCGGTGGCCAGATCACGGCCGACTTCAACCTGACGAGCCTGTCGGCGCAGTCGGCCTCCTATCAAGCGGTCGGCCCTCGCGTGCTCGACTCGGCCTACGGCCTCTACGACGTCTGCAACAACTACGTGCCCGGGCGGACGCCGGGCTCGTCCTGCCTGCTGCGCGGCATCGGCGGCGACTACACCCGTGCCACCGGTCAGCTCGAATACGACCGCAAGTTCATCGATCCCCTCGGCGAGGTGTGGAAGCCCTTCGCGTTCGCAAGGGTGAACGCGGAGACGCTCGACCTCAATACGACGAACAACTACACCTTCAGCTCGGCCTCTGGCACCTCAAGCTACAGCAATGCCTCGCAGACCGCCTTCGTCGGCAATTCCGGCACCACCGCCAATCTCGTGCCCGGCGTCGGCATCGAGTACCGTTATCCCTTCTTCTATCGCTCGACGCTGGGCTCGGTGACGGTGGAGCCGATCGGCCAGATCATCGCTCGTCCGAACAACGAGATCGGCACGCGCACCCAGGTCAATCTGGATTCGCAGAGCTTGGTCTTCGACACGACCAACCTGTTCGACATCGACAAGAACTCAGGCTACGATCGCTTTGAAACCGGCGTTCGGGCGAATTACGGTGGCCAAGTGCTTTTCGACTTGAAGAACGGCGGCTACGCCCACTTCGTGGCCGGGCAGTCAGCGCAGGTCGCCGGCACCAATGGCTACGCGACACCGGACGCCGCCAACATCGGCCTGTCCTCCGGACTGGACAAGCGCCTGTCGGACTACGTCGCCGGCGCCACCATCTCGCCCTTCCCGCTGATCAACTTCGCGACTCAGGGGCGCTTCGATTCGGCGACGCTCGAGAACCGCCGGGTCGACGCCATGATCAACCTCAACCTTGGGCCGCTGACCGGCGGCGTGCAGTTCGCCAACTACCAGGCGCAGCCACTGATCGGCTACGACGTGCGCCGCGAGGGCCTGTCCTTCAACGGCAAGTACAAGATCACGCCGAACTACTTCACGCAGGGCAACGTCACCTTCGACATGAGCCGGCATCTGTACCCGGTGTCGCTGATCGGCGGTTCCAACAACGGCCCCTTCGCCGTCGCGGCGCTCGGGGTCGGCGCCGGCTACACCGACGAGTGCACCACCTTCTCGGTCAACTACTCCTCGGTGTACCAGGACACCGGCACTGGCACCTTCGAGCGCAACCAGACGGTGCTGGTGTCGCTGCAGTTGCGCACGCTCGGCGACGCTTCTTTCTCGCGCTCCGCCCTCAACAACACCAGCGCGACGAGCGGGCTCGACGGCGTGCGCTGATGGCTCAGCGGCCGATCACGTACTGCGACACGCCGTCCGTGGCATAGACGGTGTAAGGCCGACCGTAGAGCGGCGCGAAGTTGGCGAAGGGACCGACGCTGTAGCCGAGCGGGAAGGCCGAGGCGCCGAAGCCGAAGCTGTTGGTGGCGCAGCGCCCCGTCTCGTCGGGCGTGTAGCCGAGCGGACAGGGGTTGCCGGGGCGGCCGACGAGCGGCGCCAGCGGGCCAGCCGAAGCCGGCACGGCCGCGGCGATGAGCAGGGCGGCGAGCGGGAACAGAATGAAGCGCAACGGACCCTCCGGGATCGTCATGCTGCGATGCAGCGTCAGAACCGCAACGTGGGCGGCGGCGAGAAGGTCCGCCCCGGCACTCCACGTCCCGCCCGAAAAGTGCCGAAGTCCCGGAGCATCACCTCGCCCATGGGGAGCCTTTGAATGAATCGTGTTCGTCATCCGTCGCGCTCCGAGCTGCCGTTTCACGGTTTCCCGTGCTGGGTCGCGCTCGCCTGCGCCATCGCGGTTTGTACCCTCGCCGCACCGGTCGCGCCGGCGCGGGCGCAGGCGATCGTCGCCTCGGCGAACGGCGAGCCGATCACGTCGATCGACGTGGAGGAGCGAATCAAGCTGCTGCGCGCCCTGCACAAGCCGGCGACGCGTGACGCGGCGATCGAGAGCATGGTGTCCGACAGGCTCAAGGAACGCGAAGCGACGCGCTTCGGCATCAACATCAAGGACGACGAGGTCGGCGAGGAGGTGCAGGTGCTCTCCAAGAAGATGAAGGTGTCGACGGCGCAGCTGTCCGCCGATTTCAGCAAGTCCGGCGTGTCGCAGTCCCACATCGCCAACTTTCTCAAGGCGGAACTCGGCTACTCCGTGCTGATTCGCGCCCTGAACAAGGGTGTCGAGGCGAGCGAAGTCGCCGTGCGCCAGGAGCTTGCCAAGGAGAAGGGCAAAGGCAGTGGCACCACCACCTACACGCTGCGCCAGGTCGTATTCACCTTGAACCCCAGCGACACAGGGACAGAGCTCGCCGCGAGCGCCAAGCAGGCGGAAGCGTTGCGCTCGCGCTTCAACGGCTGCGATACCGGCATTCCCTACGCCAAGTCCCTGCCCGGCGTCGCCGTGCGCGAGAAGCTGGTCCGCAACTCGACGCAGCTCGGCGATCAGATCCGCCAGGAGTTCGATAAGATGCCCGTTGGGCATCTTACCCCGCCGAGCCGCTCGCCGAACGGTATCGAGCTGATCGCGCTGTGCGACCGCTCGACCGCCGCCAACGACGACGAGCTGCGCAAGACGATCTCCGAGCGGCTCCTTTCCGATCACATGGATGCGGTGACCCAGGCCAAGTACAAGGAGATGCGCGCCGCCGCCGTCATCGAGAAGCATTGACGCTCCTCGCCCTGTCCCGCGGCGATCCGTCAGGCATTGGCCTGGAGGTCGCCTGCAAGGCTTGGCTCGCGCGCGGCGAGACGTCCCCGCCGTTCCTGCTCGTCGACGACGCCGCGCACTGCCGCCGGCAGGCAGCGGCGCGCGGCCTCGACGTGCCATTCGTCGAAGTAGCGCCGAGCGCGGCCGCCGCCTGCTTCGCCCATGCCCTGCCGGTGCTGCCGCTGGGCATGGCGACGCGCGGCCTCCCCGGCCGGCCCGACAGTGCCGACGCGCAGGGTACGATCCGCTCGATCGAGATCGGCGCCGAGCTGGTGGCGCGGGGCGAAGCGTCGGCGCTGGTGACGCTGCCCGTCTCCAAGGAGGTGCTGCACAGGGTCGGCTATCCCTACCCTGGCCAGACCGAGTTCATGGGCGACCTGTCGGCGCGGCTGTTCGGCGCGACGGCGACGCCGGTGATGCTGCTGTGGTCGGAGGCTCTCGCGGTGGTACCGGCGACGATCCACGTGCCGCTCGCCGAAGTGCCGCGCCTCGTCAGCGTCGATCTCATCCTGGCGACCGGACGGGTGGTGGCGCACGATATGACGCGTCGCTTCGGCCTGCTTTGCCCGCGCATCGCCGTGCCCGGCCTCAACCCCCACGCCGGGGAAGGGGCCAACATCGGCGGCGAGGAGATCGCCGTGATCGCGCCCGCGATCGCGCGACTTCGCGCCGAAGGGCACGACGTCACCGGCCCGCATCCCGCCGACACCCTGTTCCACGCCGCGGCGCGCCGGCGCTACGACGTCGCCATCGCCATGTATCACGATCAGGCGCTGGTCCCGATCAAGACGCTGGCCTTCGACACCGGCGTCAACTGCACGCTCGGCCTGCCCTTCGTGCGCACCTCGCCCGACCACGGCACCGCCTTCGACATCGCCGGCCGCGGCATCGCCCAGCCGGAAAGCCTCGCCGCGGCGCTCAGACTGGCGGCGCGACTGTCGCGGAATGGATG
>CALMRL010000155.1 GCA_937873345.1 uncultured Beijerinckiaceae bacterium
GCGTGGCGCAGCCCGCCAGCGCCAGCGCGGCGGCCAGCAGCGGGGCGGAAAGGCGGACGGGGCCGGCGGGAGCCGTCACGGCTTCTTCTCCGGCTGGAGCCCGGCGACCAGCACGGCGAGCTTGGCGGCGCGCTCGGGCACGATCTCGTTGAAGATCAGGCTCGCCTGACTCGGCTGAAGCTGCCCCAGCACCGCCGCTGCCATCTCGTCGTCGAGCCCGGCGATCTGCGCCGCCGCCGTCTCGGGGCGCATCTTGGCGTAGATGCCGACGAGCTTCTCGCCGGCCGCCTTCTCCAGCGCCGCGCGCTTCTCCGCGAGGCTGCGCAGCTCCGCGGTCCTGGCGTCGAGCGCCTGGATGCTCGCCTTCAGCCGCACCTCCAGCTCGGCGAGCCGCGCCGTCTGCCAGGCGATGCGGGCGTCGGATGCGGCGACGGCGATGTTGGCGCAGTAGGTGCGGACGTCACGCGACGGCGCGTCGGGCTTCGCCGCTTCGGCTTTGGCTTCAACCTTGGCCGGCTCGAGTCCTGCAGCTTCGGTCCTGACGGCTTCGGGCTTGACCGCCTCGTCGGCCAAGCCGGCGACCGGAACGAGCGGCGCAGCGCAGGCGAGGACGGCGAGCAGCCGGCGCCATCGTGGCGGGAAGAGTATCGCGCTCGGCGAGAAAGTCATGGGCGGCAGCTTGCTGGCTTGAGCTTGCGTCGGGCTGGCCGATCCTCAGCGCTGGTCGATGAACATCCATCGCCAGCTCAACACCTACGGCAGCTATCGGCGCCGCAGCCACTCGCGAACAAACCAAGCGACAAACCACAAGACGATCGGCGGCCCAAGCATCAGCGGCCAGAACTGTTCATTGAGTCGATCTATCTCCCGGAAATATTCTGCGTCGACTTCCTTGAACGGTAAAAACATGATCGTCGACATCGGGTCGAAGATGTTCCAGGCGATCACGAACCAGGTCGCAGTTGCCGCTGAGAGCACATAGACGGAAGATCTGCGGGACATGGCGGATATCCAGATTTCCTGGCCGGAGCGGCGCCCCTACTGCGTGATCAGCTCCGCCTGCAGCGCCCCCGCCGCCTTGATCGCCTGCAGGATGGCGATGATGCCGGACGGCTTCAGGCCGATCTGATTGAGCCCGTTGACGAGGTGGCGCAGCGTGGTGCCGCCGACGATGCGCAGCTGACCGTCGGGCTCGTGCACGTCGACGTCGGTGCGCGGCAGCACGGCCGTCTTGCCGCCCGAGAAGGGCGCGGGCTGCGAGGCGACCGGCGTCTCGGTGACGCGCACGGTGAGCGAGCCGTGCGTCACCGCCACGGTGGAAACCTGCACGTCCTGGCCGATCACGATGGTGCCGGTGCGCGAGTCGATGATGACGCGGGCTTCCGTGTCGGGCTCGACCATCAGCGTGCCGACCTCGGCGATGAAGCGCGTCACCCCGACCCGCGCCGGCAGGGCCAGCGCCACCGAGCGGAAGTCGCGCTCGTGCGCGGTCTTCACGCCGTAGCGCTTCAGCGAGTAGCCGTTGATCGCGTCGGCGATGCGCACGGCGGTGGCGAAGTCGGGGTTCTTCAGGTCGAGGGTCAGCGGGCCGATGTCGCCGGGGCGGTTGGGGTTCGGCAGCTCCACCGTGGCGCCGTTGGGGATGCGCCCCGCGGTCGGCACGCCCTGGCTGAAGCTTTCCGCCTGGCCGACCGTGTTCGAGCCCGACACCGCGACCGAGCCCTGCGCCACGGCGTGCACCCGGCCGTCGGCGCCCGACAGCGGCGTCATGATGAGCTGGCCGCCGAGCAGCGAGGCGGCGTCGCCCATCGAGGCGACGTTGACGTCGATGCGGGCGCCGCGGTTCATGAAGGGCGGCAGCTCGGCGGTGACCAGTACCGCGGCGACGTTGCGGGTGCGCAGCCCGAGGTTGCGGACGTTGATGCCGAGGCGGTCGAGCATCGACTGGATCGCCTGCTCGGTGAAGGGGGCGTTGCGCAAGGTGTCGCCGGTGCCCGACAGGCCGATCACCAGCCCGTAGCCGACGAGCTGGTTGTCGCGCAGCCCTTCGAGCTGCACGATGTCCTTGATCCGCACCGCCGCGGCGGCGGGGGCGGCGAAGGTGCCGGCCGCCATGAGCGCCGCAAGGGCGAGCGGCGCCAAGGATCGAATCAGGTGTCGTATCGGGTGCTTCAGGCGCACGTTTCGATCCAAAGCCTCGTCTCGCTCCACGCGAAGTGCAACTCTCGCGTTTGTTGACGTGACGGGCAGTCGATCCTCATGGCCTCGAACATCCCCCAGCGCCGATCGTTGGCCTATCCTCCTCTGCGCAGCGCAGCGGAGCGGGGGAGGGG
>CALMRL010000156.1 GCA_937873345.1 uncultured Beijerinckiaceae bacterium
CCAATCATCAAGGCATCACCGCTCGGGGCGACATGGCTCGCAGCGCCGAGCTGGTCGGCGAGGCGAGCCACCCGGTCCTGCTCGCTGTCGATGCGGATCAGGCCGAGACGCTCCAGCGGCCCCGGCAGCGGCGACGCCTCGTTGCGGCCCACGAGCCTTGCCGCGGCGGCGCGCAGCACGGGCCGGGAGAGGGCGAAGTCGGCGAGCTGCCGCATGTCCGCGGTGTTCCGGGCACCCCCGGCCTCGGGCGCGACCACGGCGACGGCGCGGAACACCGGCGAGGGCAGAATGAGCTGCGTCATCACGCCGATGAGCAGCCCCCCCGCCAGCGGCGGCACGGCATGGCGAAGCCGGCGTCCGGTCCCCATCGGCGTCGGGCGGGTCGGTGCGCGGCGAGCGCTGAACAACGACGGCATGGCATCCTGCCCGGGCATGCGACGGCGACGGCGGCGCCCCAACGCAATTGTTAACCATCAATCCTTACCGAAAAGTCACCATGCGGCGGGGTCCTCACGCTAGGCCGGCGCCGTTGAAAAGCATAACGTCGGTCTTGCCACCCGCGGGCCGGACCGGGTCGCGTGCATCGTGAAGGGAATCGGGCTGCCTACCGACCGCATCGTTCTCCGGCCCGCGCGGTCTCGCAACTTCATCCAGCCCGGTGGGTGCGATGTCGATTGAGTTCGCCGCCCGCAAGCGGACGGAGCCGCAACCCGACCTCGGCCGGCAGGTGCTGTCCTTCGCCGCGCTCACCGCGACGGCGGCCGCATTGGTCGGCGTCTTCGCCGCCTCACCCATCGCGCTCGAGGCGCTGGGCCTGCCCTATTTCGAGGCCGGAGGTGGCGTGCTGTCGCGCGTCCATCCCGCGACGCCGCTGGCGGCGGCGGCCCTGCTGCTGCGCTGCCTCGCCGCCCGTTCGCCCGGCCGCACGCTGCTGCGCCTCCTCGGCGGCTCAGGTACCGTGCTGCTGCTCTGCGCGACGGCGACCGCGGCGGTCTTCGCCATCCTCGTCGACCGGACGCCGGTGTCGCCACTGCTCGACACCTTCATCCTCCCGGTCCTGCTCGCGGCACTGCTGCGGGACCTCGATCCGGCGATAGCCCGGAGGCTCGCATTCGTCGTCATGGTCCTGTTCACGCTCAACGCCCTTGCGGCAGGCGCGGAAGTGCTGCTGCACTGGCGGCTCATCCCGATCAACGTGCCGGAGAACGCCACCGGCGATCCAACCGCCCCGGACGCCGTGTTCTCCTGGCAGGCCGAGCTGGCCGACGATTGGCGGGCGAGGGCGCTGTTCGGCCATCCCATCGCCGGCAGCGCGGTGACGGGCGCCTTCGTGCTCTGCCTCGTCGCGCCCGCCTGCTGCTGGCCGTCGCCGCCGGTGCGGGCCTCGCTCGCCGCGCTATGCGCCGCCTCGCTGTTCACCTTCGGGGGACGCACGGCGCTGGTGCTCACCTTCCCGCTCGCCACCGCGCTCCTCTCCCCCTCGGCGGCGCGCGGACTTGCGACGGGGCGCCGGCTCGCGCCGCGACCTCTCGCCATCGCGCTGACGGGACTGGCCGTCGCCGCCGTCGCCGCCCTACTGCTGGCGCACGCGGGATTCTTCGAGCGCACGCTCGCTCGTTTCGCCGTCGACGAAGGCAGCGCGTCGACCAGGCTGACGATGTTCCGCCTCCTGGAACCGCTCACCCTGCACGACCTCCTCCTGCATCCCGACAAGGACCAGATCGCAACGTTGCAGCGCCTCCACGGCCTGGAGTTCGGCATCGAGAGCAGCTGGCTCGGCCTCGTGCTGGCCTACGGGATCGTCGTGGCATCGCTGCTCTTCGTCGGCATCCTCGCCTTCAGCCGGGAAATCGTCCGGCGCTGCGGCAAGGGTGTGAGTATCGTTCTCGGCTTCTATTTCATTCTTGTCAGCGTCACCGCCAGCATGTCAGGTAAAACCACGACCTTCGCGATGGTCATCGCGCTGGTTCTGCTGTTCCTGCGTAGAGGCGCGCCCGACCTCGAGAGCCGGCGGGCCCGTCTGGTGTAGTGATCATGGCCTTGCACGACATCTACTCCGGCCGCGAACTTGGCCGCGGCGGCTATTCCGACGTGGTGGCCGAGCGCGAGGATGTCGCGGACTGGCGGACGAGGCGGCGCCTCGCCGGTGGCGGGTTCGAAGGCAGCTACGCCGATGATCGACCGCCGAGCGTGGCGGCCGTGCTGTGGCGTCGCAAGGCGATGGTTCTCGGCTCGATCCTGCTGTGCTGCGCCGTCGGCGCCGCCTACATCGCCCTCACGCCGCCACGCTACGTCGCCACCGCGGCGATGCTGATCGATCCGCGGCTCGGCAAGTCGGTCGGCAATGATCCCAACGCGCCCGGCTTCGTCGCCGACTCCGCGGCGATGGACAGCCAGATCAAGCTGTTCACCTCGCAGACCGTTCTCGCCCGCGTCGCCGCCCAGGCCGGCCTCGCCGCGGATCCCGAGTTCAACGGCAAGGACCGCTCTCTGCTGCAGCGGCTCCTGCATCCCGGCCTGGTGCTCGACGGCGGCGCCGACCTGCGGGCGTTGGAAGATGCCATCACCATCAAGCGGCCGGAGCGCACCTATGTCGTCGAGATCGACGTCGCCGCGCGCGATGCCAAGCTCGCCGCCGCCGTCGCCAACGACCTGACGCAGGCCTACATCGACGACCAGGTCACCTCGCGCAAGTCCGCGACCCGCGAGGATGCGAGCTACGTGGCGGGCAAGCTCGACACCTTGACCGGGCAGATCAAGGCGCTCGACGACCGCATCGAGGACTACAAGGCGAAGAACCGCATCGTCGAGGCGACGGGGTTGCGCTTCAACGAGCAGCAGGTCGCCGACCTCACCCGCTCGCTCGGCGACGCGCGCGCCAAGGCGTCCGATGCCAGGGCGAAGTACGACGAAGTGGCGGCGCTCGCGAAGAGCGGACGGATCGACGGCGCCAGCGAGGCCCTGAAGTCGCTGACGATGGAGCGGCTGCGCCAGGAGCAGGCGGAGACCGAGCAGAACACGGCGCGCCTCGCGCAGACGCTCGGCGAGCGTCATCCCGAGATGCGCGAGGCCAACGAGCGCCAGGCGAAGATCCGCTCGCTGATCGCCGCTGAGCTCGTCCGGCTGCGCACCAGCCTGAGTGGCGATTGGAAGGCCGCGCAGGCCAACGAGGCGCAGCTCCAGGTCGCGCTGGACAAGCTGAAGCTGCAGGCGGGCCAGATCAGCCGGTCCCTGGTGCCGCTCGATCAGCTGGAACGCGACCGTGCCGTGCTGCGCGCGACGTTCGACCGCTTCGCGCAGGTCAACGGCAGCCTGGCGCAGCAGGAGGCCGGCTCGCCGCCCGGTCGCGTCATCGCCGTGGCGCGGCCACCGGTGTCGCCGTCCTCGCCGAAGAAGACGGTGGTCGGGCTGGCGGCCCTCTCCTCGGGGCTGTTCCTCGGAATCGTCGGAGCGCTCTTCGCGGAAGGTGCCTCGCCGCCGGCGATGCCTTTTGAGCCGCCGGCCGACGAGAGCCGGCGCGCGCTGCCGCGGCGCCGCTACTGGGCCGACGACGAGACGTGAGCTTGGCCGGCCGGCCCTGGACGCGCCGTCGCATCCTTGGCCGGTTGCCTGCTGCCTGCGCGGCGGGGCTGCTTGACATTCCGCGAAGCGCTGCCGCGCGTCGCTCCGGCGTCGATGCCGGACCCCTGCGTGCCGCCGCCGTCGCTGGCCGCCTCGTCTTCGGCGCGGCTGGTGGTTCGGCGCTGTTCGGCGATGAGGCCTATCGCGACCTCTTCCTGGCGCAAGCGGCGCTGTTGACGCCGGAGAACGCGCTCAAGTTCGATGGGCTGCAGCCGGAGCGGGGGCGCTTCTTCTTCGCCGACGCCGATCGGCTGGTCGACTGGGCGCGCACCCAGGGGCTTTCGGTGCACGGGCACACGCTGATCTGGAACGATCGCCTGCCGCCCTGGCTCTCGGGCCTATCGCGCCGCGAAGTGGCGCGCTCGTTTGATGCCTACCTCGATCGCGTGGTGCCGCACTTCGCCGGCCGCATCGCCTCCTGGGACGTCGTCAACGAGCCCTTCTATCTCGGCGGCGACCATCCCGGCACCTATCGCCCCGGCCCGTGGCTCGACGCGCTCGGCCCCGGCTACGTCGTCCGCGCCTTCCGCCGCGCGGCCGAGCTTGATCCCAGCGCGAAGCTCGTGCTGAACGAGGCTTGGACCGAGCGGGCCGACGCGATCGGCCTCGCGGTGCGTCGCTCTCTCCTGCGCCTCGTCGACGAGCTGCAGCACGCGGGCGTACGCCTCGATGCGGTGGGGTTGCAGAGCCACCTCTTCCCCGGCATCGCCTATGACGATGGCGGCTTCACCGACTTTCTTCACGGCCTCGCCGAGCGCGGCGTAACGATCCGCCTCAGCGAGTTCGACGTCGACGACGAGAGTTTCCCCGACGCCGACCGCGATGGGCTGGTGGCGCGCCGCGCCGGCGCCTACCTGCGGGCCGCCCTTTCCGTCGAGGCGGTCGATACGGTGGTGAGCTGGGGGCTTGCCGACCGCTACAGCTGGTGGCGCGATCCTTCCGTGATGGCGGCCCATGGGATGACGCGCCTTCCCCGCCCCCTCCCCTTCGACGAGATGTTGCGACGCAAGCCGATGGCCGACGCGATGGTCGCGGCGGTTCGCTGTCGCGGTCGAAACGGCTGAGCACCGCCGAGCGGGGCTCCGGTTTGGATCGGCGGCGCCTTCGATGCCGTCGCCGGAGGAGTGGACCGCGAAGGCCTCGATGGCTTTCGGGCGACCCGACACGAGATGTCGAAGCACAGAACGCTTCGCCGGTCCGCTGCTTCGGGACGTCGCCGAGCGGTCAGGCGCTCAGGCGCTGCGGGCCGGATGTCTCGGTGGCGTCCAGCTCCACCGCTGCAGCGCGCCGCTCGTGGTGGGCGGCCTGCAACGCACGGGCGAGCAGCCCCGAGACCACCGCGGCGTGGGGCACCGCGCGCAACATCGGCTGCGGCTCGGCGATATGCCACGCGCGGGCCAGCGGCCACAGCTTGAGGATCGGCATGCGGTTGCCGCCCTTGAGCACCAGGGCGATGTCGCCGGTGTGGTCGCGGCGGACCGCGACGGCGCAGGTCACGACCTGTGAATAGGGTAGCGACAGCGCTGCCGGCAGGGCGACGCCGAAATGCAGGATCACGCGGCGGTCCGTGATCGTGTAGCGCAGCGTTCGGGCCGTGGCGACGGCGAGGGCGGCGACGATGCCGAGAGCCAGGCCGGAGACGATGACGAGCGGCACGCTGTCGTGCACCGCCTTGGCGAGCGGCATGTGCTTGCTCCACGCTTGGTAGGCGTCGAAGGCCAGGAGCACGACGAGGTAGGCGGCGATGGCGCGCAGATGGAACACGTCGCGGATCACGCCGCGCGTCGAGGCCCCGCCGCGCCACACCAGCTCCTCGCCCGGCGCCAGCCGGTTGCCGCGGTGGATGTCCTCCAGCTCTCGCGGATCGGGCGCGAACGGCTCGCTGCGCGTCATAGCACGGCATCCTTGTAGGGCGCGGAGTAGATGTGGCCGGCGGCGTAGAAGCCGTTGATGACATCTTCCTCGCGGGCGGTGATCCGCTCGGGGTGGCGCGTCACCGGCGCGTTGGCGACCTGGGCGCCGGTGCAGCAATTGATGCGCAGGTACGGCGCGTTGCGGCGGATCGTGGCGTAGAAGATCGGCACCAGTCGGCGAGCGGTCGTGCCGATCAGCTCGACTTCGAGGTAGCGCACGATCTTTGACTCGTCGTCGTACCAGAAGTCGACGACGACGCCGGCCTGCGCCATGTCCGTGCCGATGACGCGACGGCCGCGCGGGTCCATGTCGGGATCGAGCAGCTTATGCTCGTGCATGATCCGCATCGGCTTGATGGCCGGCGTGCCGTCGTTCATCAGGAACGGCCTGTCGATGCGCAAGGTGTAGGCGCCGGGCCCGACGCCCGCGATCATGGCGTCGCCGGTGGGGTAGAGCGGCGCCCCGGCGTGATACTCGCGCGGCTGCACGTGCAGCTCGCGACGCTCATACTCCTGCGGCAGGGTCACCTCGCCGCCCTCGTAGAGCTTGTAGGTCTTCGGCGGCGGAACGTCGGGAAAGCCGACGAGGGCATGCGGGAGCGTCGGGATCTCCTGCTCGAGGGGGTAGCCCTCGCGCTTGGATTCGCGCTGCAGGTAGTAGACCAGCGCGAAGAAGAACAAGGTGAAGGCGATGAGCAGGATCTCGGCGAGATCGATCTGATGCGTGAAGGCGCCGATCATTCCGCAGCTCCGATCGGCTTGCCGTTGGGGTTGGGATCGCCCGGTCCGAGGAGCGCCTGCGCCTCCTCCATGCGCTTCTGATTGGCAGCCGACGAGCCACTGTCGTCCCAGCCCTTGGCGGGACCGTCATGGCCGACGAGGCCGGGATAGTCCTTGACCATGTTGACGCCGTTCATCGGGTTGGGCAGCCGGTAGTGGCAGGTTTCGCAGGTGAGCAGGGCGTTGCCGGGCTGCTGGCCCCTTTCGTTGATCGGGATCACTGGCACCGGCGTCGGATGCACCAGCTCGCGCTGCTGAGGCATCACGGTCGACAGCGGCAGCAGGTAATTGCGGTTGAGGTCGCGGATCAGCCGCAAGGAATAGTAGCCGACCCAGCGCATCGGCGTAGACTGGTTCCAGTCCTGGAAGGCGCGCGAGGCGTGGCAGTAGCCGCAGTTGACGCCGATCTGCAGCGACATCTGCATCATCATCTCGTAGACGCGGACGGCGACGGGATAGGAGCCGACGTCGTTGGATCGCAACGCGGTCTTGGAGACGACGGCGACCGGGTTGTCCTGCAGGTAGTACTCGTCGAAGCCGGCGTTGGGGAAGAAGCGCGTCACCGTCGGCGCGCCCTCCTCCCACGGTTCGAACTTGTCGAGGAACTTCTTCTGCTCCGGCAGCACGCGGGGCCACCATACCTCGGCCGGCACCGGCTGGCCGCGGTGGCAGGTGTAGCAGGTGACGCCGGTGGGGTTGACGTGGCCGCCCCAGGCCGAGTTGACGTAGCGCGTCATCTCCAGCATCCGCCGGGCGACGAGCTTGGTGCGCTTCTCGTCGGACGCCCAATCCTGGGTGTTGTGGCAGAAGGCGCAGCCCTGCTTCGGCGACACCCAGTTCGTCAGCGCCTGCTGCAGGCGCATGAACTCGGCAGCGTTGACGTCGGTCAGGACCTTGACGTTCTTGTAGACCTCGGTGGCCTTCGGGCCGTCCTCCGCCGCTGCGGGCAGCACCGCCGGGATGACGGTGTTGATCGGCGAGGCTTCGGCGCGGGTGTAGAACTGCACGTTGTTCTGGCCGCGGAAGGCGGTTTGCTGCTCGGAGTAGCCGGGCCTGTGCCAGTCCGGCACGATGATGGCGAGGATGCCGGCGACGCCAACCCCCGCGAAGACGGCTGCGGTCGACCACTTCATCGCGGCACCACGATGAACGGCTTCTTCACGTCGATCGCTTCCTTGGGCTCGGGCGGCAGGTCGCGGTAGATCGAGGGATACTGCGGCGCGAAGCCGTGCTTGACGCCCCAAAGGTACCAGTCGTCCACCACCGTGCCGGTGATCAGGATGCCGATGCCGCCGGTCAGCGTGGTCAGCGTGGCGAACCACCAGGCCCAGCGGTGGATCGATTCGTAGCTGGCGTTGAAGCCCATGGTCCAGCGCCAGAACAGCGAAGCGCGCTCCGCCGCCGTGCCGCGATGGGCGATCTCGTGGGTCTCGCGGTCGCCGCCGAACTTGGTGACGGCGAGGATGGTGCCGCCGTGCATGCCGAACAGCACCGCCGACCCATAGAGGAAGGTGATGGAGAGCATGTGGAAGGGATTGTAGAAGAGGTTGCCGTAGCGCACCGAGAAGGTGGCGGTCCAGTTCAGGTGCGGCACGATGCCGAAGGGCACCGCCTCCGACCAGGAGCCCATCAGGATCGGCCGAATGAAGCCGAGCACCAGATAGAGCCAGATCGCCGAGGCGAAGCACCATGGAATGTGGGTGCCGAGCTCGTCGGCGCGCGCCAGCCGGTACAGGCGGAACCACCAGGCGAAGATCGCCGCGGTGAGGAAGAAGCCGGCCATCAGCCACCAGCCGCCCTCGTGCAGCGGCGGGAAGATCTGCAGGCCGTAGCGCGCCGGCGGCGGATCGAGGGCGAGGAACGGCAACAGCTTGATGAAGCGCAGCGGGTTCCAGCCGACCGAGGCCCACATGTTGAGGCCGATGATCTCGATGGCGATGAAGCCGCAGAACACTGAGAGTAGGCCGTCGTAGCCGAGCCGGATCGGACCGATCTGCGTCTCGCCGATGCGGCCGAACAGGCGCGAATGGATGATCGGCAGCGGGCCACGGATGCGCGGCAGGGGTGTGGGATGGAGGCCGCGCTCGATCGGACCCTCCAGCACGATCGCGGTGTAGAGGGTGTGAAACCGCGCCATGGGACGTCCCTGGTTGGCGAGTTGAAGGAGGTCTGGTCGCGCGTCGCGTCCGGACGGCGCGTCAGACCCAGCCCTGCGACGACCAGATCGGCAGCGACAGGTACCAGTTGAAGAAATACGGCCAGCCCTGCGTCCAGAAGGGGCCGGAGAGGAGGATGCAGACGGCGCTCCAGACGGAGGCGTTGATCGCGAGCAGCCAGCCGAGGCGGTGGATGCCGAGTTCGCCGATCGAGTAGGAGATGGCATCGCGGAAGTAGATGCTCTCATGCTCGCCGTAGACGATCGGCCGGCCCTTGCCGGGGTTGGCGGCGGAAAGGATCTCGCCGCCGTGCATGCCGAGCACCAGCGCGGTGGTGAAGAAGCAGGTCACCGCCAGCATGTGCGCGGGATTGTAGTGGAAATGCAGGTATTGGTAGCCGGTGTTCGACACCCAATCGAGATGGCTCATGATGCCGTAGGGGAACGCGTTACCCCACGCGCCCATCAGCACGGGCCTGAAGATCTCCAATGAGACGTAGGCGAAGATGGCGGCGGAGAAGGCGACTGGCACGTGCAGGCCCATCCCGAGCTTGCGGGCGATCTCGCACTGTCGCAGCGCCCACGAGCAGAAGGCACCGGTGGCGCAGATGGTGATGAGCTGCCAGAGGCCGCCCTCGCGCAGCGGTGCCCAGGACAGGCCGTAGGACATGTCCGGCGGCGCGATCGAGATCGCGAAGGGCTGCCAAGTCGGGCCGATTGCGGCGCCGTAGAAGATCAGGCCGGTGCCGACCAGCGAGAACAGGATCGTCGTGACGCCGAAGAAGCCGACGTAGAAAGGCCCGACCCAGAAATCGAAGGTGGAGCCGCCGATCAGCGTGCCGCCCCCGACGCGATACTTACGTTCGAACGAAAGAAGGGCCATCGAGCAAACTTCCTCCTCGCACGGCGGGCGAGCGATCCGCCACACCCGAGCTTTGACCCGCCCCCTTGCGTCTGTCAATCTAGGCTGACACCATGAGCGTCAATTCGACACGACATCTGGTCCCACCGGGGCCGCGGATCGGAGAGGGCAGCGTGATGACCGATCGGCGGAAGCTGGCTCCCACGGCGCGAGCGCGCGGAAC
>CALMRL010000157.1 GCA_937873345.1 uncultured Beijerinckiaceae bacterium
GGCGCGGGCCGCCGGCGCCGCGGCCTGCCGCTCCGCCGGCGCGCCCGTCGGTCCATGCCTAAACGTCATCTGACGAAGTCATTCAGCGACGGTTAACGCGCGCTGCCCGATGGAGGAGCCGTCAGAAGTCGAAGCCTCGACTTGCCTGGAGGGGGTGAGCTTGGAGACTGGGATGACGATGGTTCTTGAACAAGAGCGCGTCGACGCGGAGGCGGCCGATGCCGTCCGCGTCGTCGTCGCCAACGACCGCGGCGGCGCCTGCGATGCCCTGGTCCAGGCGCTGGATGCCCTGTTCGACGAGGTCGAGCTGGGCGAAGCCTCCACCCTCCCGGCGCTCGGCCGGATGCTTGCCGGGCCGCGTCCGCCCGACCTCGTGCTGCTCGACCTCGCGCTTCCGCAGATCGGCGGCTTCCCCGGCCTGCTCTACCTGCGCGCGCAGAACCCCGACGTGCCGATCGCGGTGGTTTCCTCCACCGCCGACGGGGCGGTGATGCGCCGCGCGGTCGAGGTCGGCGCCGCCGGCTTCATCCCGAGCGACGCCGAGGCCGACACGGTGCGCGAGGCGATCCGCGGCATGCTCGACGGCGAGATCTGGACGTCGCCCGACCTCCCCTGCCTCGACCTGACGGCGCCGCTCGACGCCGCCGTCGCCGAGTCGCTGCGCCGCCTGTCGAGCCTGACGCCGCAGCAGCTCAGGGTGCTGACCATGCTGGCGCAGGGACTGCTCAACAAGCAGGTCGCCTACGAGCTGGGCGTGTCGGAGGCGACGGTGAAGGCGCACGTCTCGGCGATCCTGCAGAAGCTCGGTGTCGAGGGGCGCGCCCAGGCGGTGGCGGCCGTGTGCCGGATCGAGGGCGGTTCCTTCACCCGCAGCCCCGCCCCGCGCTGACCGCGCCGCGGGAGCGAGGCATCGGGCCGGCCGAAAACCGCTCACGCGGACGCCGGTCCAATGCTATGCTGCGGCCAACCCCGACGACGGATAAGTCCCGTGACCGAGCGTCCGCAGCGCACCGAGCAGCCTTCCTACTGGACGCAGAGCGAGCCGGCCGCCCGCTGGCGCGACCAGCACGCCTCGCCCGTCCGCCGCTTCATCGGCGGCTCGCCGGCGGCGGTGCTGGTCAAGCTGGTGGTGATCTCGCTGATCGTCGGCGCGTTGCTGATGTGGCTGCGCATCCGTCCCGCCGACGTCTTCGCCGAGCTCGGCCTGCTCGTCGACCAACTGTGGGCGCTGGGCTTCCGTTCGCTGCAGGACGTCGGCACCTACCTCGTCGCCGGCGCGGCGATCGTGGTGCCGGTCTGGCTTGTCCTGCGCGTGCTAAGCTATCGCGGCCGCTGAAGCACGGGATGCCGCGTCCGCGCTGCGGACGCCATGGCGTCGATTGCGTGTTTTCAGAGGGGCGGGACGCTCCGGCCCCGAGCCAGCCGGGTCAGGGGCGCGAGGGGTAAAGGCCCTGCCACGCGATGATGTAGGTGATGCAGGTGAAGGGCGGGAGGGTCGGCACCGCCTCTCCGCCGCCGGTCTGCGAGATCGCCTCTGGCGCCATGGCGACCGGCGAGCCGGCTGACGCGGGCGCGTAGGTCCGGGGGTTCGGAGGCGAGCCGGTCGTCGTGCCCGCCGGCAGGTTGCCGCCCGGCAGGGCAGCCGTGCCGACGGCATCGACGCCGTTGAGCGTATGCGCATGGGTCGGCAGATGCCGCGTCGTCAGCGTCACCGACGCCGCGCCGCCCTGTCGGCCGATGCCGTAGCTGCCGCCCGGTGCGCTGCCCATCAGCATCCGGCCGTTGAGGTCGGGAACGGCGAAGTTCGTGGTGCCGTCCCCGCCGTAGAGGGTGCCGAGGAGCGAGTGCAGCGCCTGGTACTTCGCGATGGCCAGCAACTGGCCATCGCACAGGACCCATCCCGCCGGCGCGAAATTGCCGCCGAAGGCGATGATCGTCCCGATGATCGGATCCATCAACGATCTCCCCGCATCGGCCCTGGCGCCGGCTGCGGCGACCACAGCCCTATACTCCTATAGGTTGTAATTCAACTAGAGATTGCAATAGCCCCTTCGACGGGCGAGCCGTCCGGTCGCTCGGGTCGGCCGACGGCGATTGACGCCGCTTTCGCGCCTCCTGTACTCATGGCCCGGCGGAGCGGCCCGTCCCCCACCATCCACCGCACGGGCTCGCGCGGGCGCTTCCGGTTCCATGCGGCTCTACGCCTGCCAGTACTGCTCGCTGACCCTGCACTTCGAGAACACGCTGTGCACGCGCTGCCACAGCGCGCTCGGCTACTACGCCGAGACGGACTCGCTCTGCGTCATCGACCGCGAGGCGCAGCCGCCCGATGCCTTCAGGCGCGAGAGCTGGACCTCGTGGTCGGTGCCGGGGCGCAGGCTCAGGCGCTGCTTCAACCACCGTTTCGCCGCCTGCAACTGGCTCACCGACGAGGACGAGCTGTTCTGCACCGCCTGCCGGCACAACCGCGTGGTGCCGGCACCCGACTCCCCCGTCGGCCTCGCGGGATGGCGCAAGCTGGAGGCAGCCAAGCATCGGCTGTTCGCCGCGCTGCACCGCCTGGGACTGGTGCGGGTGATCGACCGCGCCGGCGTGGCGTCGCTGGGCTTCCTGTTCCTGGAAGACCCGCCGGGCGGGCCGCCGGTGCTCACCGGGCACGCCTTCGGCCTGATCACCGTCGCCGTCGCCGAGGCCGACGACCTCGTGCGCGAGCAGCGCCGCGTCGCGCTCGGCGAGCCCTACCGCACCCTGCTCGGGCATTTCCGCCACGAGTCCGCGCACTGGTTCTGGGACCGCCTCGTGCGCGACCGCGGCCGCGAGGAGGAGTGCCGCGCCGTGTTCGGCGAGCACTCCGCCGACTATCCCGCGGCGGTGCAGCGCCACTACGCGCAAGGGCCGCCGCCGGACTGGCGCTCGCGCTTCATCAGCGCCTACGCCGCGATGCACCCGTGGGAGGACTTCGCCGAGACCTGGGCGCACTACCTCCACATGGTCGCGACGCTGGACACGGCGCAGGCCTACCGGCTCAGCGCCGCGCCCACCGCCGACCGCTCCGGCGCGCTCACGCTCGCGCCGCTCGACGAGGCAGTGGCAACGGCCGGTTTCGACGCGCTGCTCGCGGCGTGGATGCCGCTGACGGTGCTGATGAACTCGCTCAGCGAGTCGCTGGGGCGCGAGCACCCCTATCCGTTCGTCCTCACCGCGCCGGTGATCGACAAGCTGAGCTTCGTCCACGGGCCGATCCGTCGAAGGAGACAACCTACC
>CALMRL010000158.1 GCA_937873345.1 uncultured Beijerinckiaceae bacterium
TCACCAGGGAGCGCAGCACCGGGCAGGAGGCGGTGGGATCGAGCTTGCCCTTGCTCGCCTTGGCCAGCACGTTGAGCTTGTCGACGAAGCCCTGGCGCTTGGCGGACAGGCCGGCGACGTCGGCGTTGCAGTCCGCGGCGAGCGCGGGTGCAGCGAGCGTGCCGATCAACAGCAGGCCCGCGCCGAAGGAACCGACAGGAAGCGGACGAGCCGAAGACATGAGACCTCTCGAAAATCGCGGGCGCGCCGCTTGCACGGCGCGCGGATGGATCAACGGCGGGCGGCCGGGACGGTGACGGGGGTCCGGGGCATCGCCGCCCGGCGGATGCTCGTGGTAGAGCCCCGTCATGGCGCCCTACGACTTCTCCGCTCCCCGCCTCTTCGTCCGCTCCGACCTTCGCGCCGATGCCGCGCCGATCCTCGATCCCGCGCAGCGAAACTACCTTTGCAACGTACTCAGGCTGAAAGAAGGCAGCGCCGTGCTGGTCTTCAACGGCCGCGACGGCGAGTGGCGCGCCCGCCTCGCCGCCGAGGACGGCGACGGCCGCCGGCAGGGCAAGGCTGCAGCCAAGTCCCTCACCCTGGCGGTGGTGGAGCAGCTGCGCCGGCAAACGACGGCCGGCGACCTGCACTACCTGTTCGCGCCGCTGAAGCACGCTCGCCTCGACTACATGGTGCAGAAGGCGGTGGAGATGGGAGCCAGCGCGCTGCGGCCCGTGCTGACGCGGCGCACCCAGGCGGCGCGCGTCAACGTCGAGCGGATGGAGCTGAACGCGATCGAGGCGGCCGAGCAGTGCGGCATCCTTTCCTTGCCCTCCCTGCACGAGCCGGAGCCGCTCGACGCGGTGCTCGCCGGCTGGGAGAGGGGACGCCGACTGGTGTTCTGCGACGAGGACGCCGCCGACGCCGATCCGCTCGCGGCGCTGCGCGACATCGGGCGCGGCACACCCCTCGCCGTTCTGATCGGGCCGGAAGGCGGCTTCGAGGAGGGCGAGCGCGCGGCGCTGATCGCCCTGCCCGGCACCGTGCGCCTCTCGCTGGGGCCGCGCATCCTGCGCGCCGACACGGCGGCGGTGGCGGCGCTGGCGCGGGCGCTGCGCGGGGGCGGCGACGTGCTGGTGCTGGTGCTCGGCGGCATCGTGGTCGGTGCGCTGGCGGGCGCCGCCATCTCGCTCGTCAAGGTCCTGGCCGACCCCTACGACCAG
>CALMRL010000159.1 GCA_937873345.1 uncultured Beijerinckiaceae bacterium
GGCCTCGCGGGCAAGCCACGGACCTGGCCATGAACCTGATCGATCGCCGCCTGAACACCAGCGGCAAGAGCCTCGCCAACCGGCAGCGCTTCCTTCGCCGCGCCAAGGCGCTGGTCAAGCAGGCCGTGCGCGAAAGCTCGAAGACGCGCGGGGTGCGCGACATCGACCAGGGCGGCGAGGTGTCGATCCCGGTCGACGGGCTGCGCGAGCCGCGCCTGCACCGCGCCGGCAGCGGCGGCCAACGCGAGGTGGTGCTGCCCGGCAACAAGAAGTACCTTCAGGGCGACAAGATCAGCAAGCCGAAGGACGGCGGCGGCGGCTCCGGCTCGGAGGGCGCCGATGGCGGCAGGGGCCAGGACGACTTCCGCTTCGCCCTTAGCCAGGAGGAATACCTCGACCTGTTCTTCGAGGACTTGGAGCTGCCCGACCTCGCCAAGAAGACGCTGGCGAAGACCGACCACGTCAGCCTGACGCGCGCCGGCTACTCCGTGTCGGGATCGCCGGCGAACCTGTCGCTGACCCTCACCATGCGCAACTCGATGTCGCGGCGCATCGCGCTCAAGCGGCCGACCCCCGACGAGATCGCCGCGGTCGAGGTCGAGCTGGCCATCGCCGAGGCGGAGCATCCCGACGCGCCGCGCGTCGCGGAGCTGCGCGAGCGCCTCGACCTCTTGCAGCGCCGCTCGCGCCGCGTGCCCTACATCGACCCGCGCGACATCCGCTACCGCCGCTTCCAGGCGGTGCCCAAGCCCGTCGCCCAGGCCGTGATGTTCTGCCTGATGGACACCTCGGCGTCGATGACCGAGCACATGAAGGACGTCGCCAAGCGCTTCTTCACCCTGCTCTACATCTTCCTGAAGCGGCGCTACCGCCACGTCGACATCGTCTTCATCCGCCACACCCACGAGGCGGAGGAGGTCGACGAGGAGACCTTCTTCCACTCGCCCGAGACGGGCGGCACCTTGGTCTCCTCGGCGCTGGAGGAGATGATCCGCATCGTGCGCAGCCGCTATCCCCGCGAGGACTGGAACATCTACGCCGCGCAGGCGTCGGACGGCGACAACTCCTCGCGCGACGCCGAGCGCACCTCCAGCCTGCTGCGCGACCAGCTGCTGCCGCTCTGCCAATACTTCGCCTACCTCGAGGTCGGCCCCGAGAGCGACCGCGGCTCGATCGGCTTCGTGTCGCGCAAGACCGAGCTGTGGCGCACCTACGAGGCGCTGCGCGAGCGCGGCGCCGCCTTCACCATGCGCCGGGTGACGCACCGCGCCGACATCTACCCCGTGTTCCGCGAGCTGTTCGAGCGCAAGCCGGCCGGCGGCGCCAAGGCGTCGGCGTTCGGGGACGCGCGATGACCCGGTCCGCGCCCGACGCGCTGCTGTTCTCCGGCTCCGATTGGGACGTCGGGCTGATCCAGCGCATCCACGACGCCTGCGAGAAGATCGGCGTCGGCGAGCTGGGGCTCGACGTCTACCCCAACCAGATCGAGATCATCACCGCCGAGCAGATGCTCGACGCCTATTCATCAGTAGGCATGCCGCTCTATTACAACCACTGGTCGTTCGGCAAGCAGTTCGTCACCCACGAGGCGCACTACAAGAAGGGCCTGCGCGGCCTCGCCTACGAGATCGTCATCAACAGCAACCCGTGCATCTCCTACATCATGGAGGAGAACACGGCGACGATGCAGACGCTGGTGATCGCCCACGCCGCCTTCGGCCACAACCACTTCTTCAAGAACAACTACCTGTTCAAGCAGTGGACGGATGCCGACGGCATCCTCGAATACCTCGACTTCGCCAAGGGCTACATCGCGCGCTGCGAGGAGCGCCACGGCAAGCTCGCGGTGGAGCGGCTGCTCGATTCCGCTCACGCCTTGATGAACCACGGCATCTTCCGCTTCCCCCGCAAGCGCAAGCCCGACCTCATGACCGAGGAGCGCCGCGAGCGCGAGCGGCGCATCCACGGCGAGCAGATGTTCAATGACCTGTGGCGCACCGTGCCGGCGAAGGAGGGCGCGAAGCCGACCGCCGACCTCGACGCGCGCCGCCGCGCCCTGCTGGAGCTGCCGCAGGAGAACATCCTGTACTTCCTGGAGAAGACCGCGCCGCGGCTGCGCCCCTGGCAGCGCGAGATCATCCGCATCGTCCGCATCATCTCGCAGTACTTCTACCCCCAGGGGCAGACGAAGATGATGAACGAGGGCTGCGCCACCTATTCGCACTACCGCATCATGACGCGATTGCACGAGACCGGGCAGATCAGCGACGGCTCGTTCCTGGAGTTCCTCACCTCGCACACCAACGTGGTGACGCAGCCCTCCCACGACGACCCGCGCTACAACGGCATCAACCCCTACGCGCTCGGCTTCGCGATGATGAGCGACATCGAGCGCATCGTCACCGAGCCGAGCGACGAGGACCGCGCCTGGTTCCCAGACATCGCCGGCGTCGGCGATCCGATGGCGGTGCTGAAGGACGTGTGGGCGAACTACCGCGACGAGAGCTTCATCGCGCAGTTCCTGTCACCCAACCTGATGCGGCAGTGGCGGATGTTCCACATCCTGGACAAGGCGAAGGACGCGCCCGACCTCGACGTAGGCGCGATCCACGACGAGCGCGGCTACCGCGCGATCCGCAGGGCGCTCGCCCGGCAGTACGACGTCGCCTCGCTCGACGCCGACATCCAGGTCGTCGACGTCGACCTCGCCGGCGACCGCAAGCTGATCCTGCAGCACGCCATGCTGCACGCCATGCCGCTCGACGAGCGGGGCACGAAGGACACGCTCCAGCACCTCGCCGACCTGTGGGGCTACGACGTGGTGCTGCGCGAGATCGACGCCGCGGGGGCGGTGGCGAAGGAGTACGCGGCGAGCGCGAAGATGGTGCACGGGGCGAAGGGGTGAGGGTGGGAGCAGGTCTTGCGCTCATGCGATATCAGCTAAACGCAGTTGGCAAATTGATCGGCAACGTCCTGCATAGATTACTCCACGCATTTATCGTCTCCGCCTCTGACAGAATATAGTTCGAGGAGGCTACACATAGAAGCTTGAAAATTTGAACTCGCGTGGCTAGGAATAGCTTCTTTACCGCGCTTCAATTATTTAAAATATCTATGCTTGAGTTCAGGCATCAATCGCTCGCGGACGACTTTTTAATGTAGGCGGCTCTAGACGATCTGCCACCATACCAAAAATTAGATCGCTTATATCAGCTTCCGGAATATGTAGAGCCTTAGCTATGTCGCTTTGAGTTGTCTTTTCGGCCCACAAACCCCTTAAAACTTTTTCCCAAACGACCGATCGCTCACGCGCAAGAGGCTGCGGCTCTTCGACATTATATCGACGAGTTGCAATTTCTATGCAAAGATCTCTGTACTTCCAATCAGAAGTAATTTTAAGTTTATGAAGCCTTACATTAAGAGCCGCAACTGATACTCGCCACCTATGCTTTTTCTTTACAATCTCTGAAAGATGCCTAATCTGAGGAAGCTCTGCTAAGACATCAGCTCGCGGCATAAGGAAGGCAGATGCAAATTCCGTTGCTTGGTCTTCAGCCTCTCTACCTTGAAAGCCTCCATCTTGATGAAGCACAAGGTGAGCAAGTTCATGCGCGACATCAAACCGACTGCTTTCAGCCGTCTTAAAGTTGTTGAGGAATACATACGGTTTTTGTCTACGCCAAATTGAATAAGCATTGACCTTGACTGTATTCTGCACGAGCGAAAAAACTCTAACACCCTTAGACTCAAGGAGATGTATCATATTGGAGATAGGACGCTCTCCAAGCTGCCATTCTTGCCGAAGCACACGCGCAGCATGCCCGGGTGCATAAAGGTGCAAGTCCGGCACGTTGATGGCAGGCAGATTGAACCGTGCCTCAACCCAGTCGGATAGAAGGAATCCGATTGAGCCAGCAGCCAGCGATGCATCTCTGACCGCAGCAGACATGCTCGTTAGACTGCGAAAGCTTGCATCATTCGCTTCGTCAATTTCTGTGCCGTAAAAGAACTCAGAAGGAAAGTTTAAAATCTTTGAAAACAACGCAATATTTTCAACAGAAGGATCATTCTCGCCCGATTCCCACCTGCCAGCAGTATGCTGAGCAACACCGCACGCCTCTGCGAACGCCTTCTTGTTCAGCATGCGCCTTTTACGAGCAATGCCGAGTCGTGAAGGATTGAAAGGCATAACATTACTTTCGGGAAACCGAGATATTGAATTCGGAGTCGCTCCCGTCACCATCATCTGGACCAAGCCGACGTACGCCCACCCCCTTCGGCCCATCGGGTCCAACGAGTATGATGCGCTCGTAGAACTCTCTAAAGAAGCCTCTCTCAAGGCCAATCGGGCAGGACAGTTCTGCGCGATACTCTTCGCCCTCATTGTAAACGCAAATATACCAAGACACCAAGCTGCCTGTTAATCTGTACAACCTAGCTGTAGGCGCGATCTCTGGCGCATCCATCAGCTCAAACAGTGAACCTTGGTTCATCGCAATCGCACGATCAGTAGCGGGACCGCGCTTGCTGCGATTCTGCGGTTGGATAAACGAATTTTCGAGGCCGGTCACTTCATCAGTGTTACTGACTAGGAAGCGAAGCTTCCGTTCCGTGTCGATGAGCGAGGGTACTTGATCGGTATCGTCTTTGACCAACCCCATCGGGCGGCCAATTTCACGCATGCGCCGCGTGCCCTCCTTCCAAGCCATCCATCCTGGCGCCGCGGAGGGGTCGTTGTCCGTGCAACTGTTGCGGGCCGCCACCATGGCATCCACAATTTCTAGAAGTTGCTCAAGTGACCAGCCTAGCTGCTCAAGCCGGTTTGCAACGTCCACCGGTCGTGCCACTACGATAGGCATTGCGAATCACCGAGTTCACTTTTCCTTCCTCATTTGTGGAGGAAAAAATGAACACGGTCAAGGCGCTCGCCCTTCACAAGCACAGCGTGCCCGCCGCGCACCTGTCTCCGACTGTCTCCGCCACCCACCGGCCGCGACCGGACCGGTCCCGTCGGCACCCCAGTGCGGATGCGAAACCGTGCCGGCGCCCGCCCCTTGCGCCCGGCGACGGGCGGGGCCATCCTGCCATCGCACCGGGACGCACAGCCGCGCCAGCGCCGATCCCGGAGCCCAATGTCGGCAAGCGGCGACGCCGAGCCGTCGATGTCACCGAGCGCCGACATCGCGTTTTTGAACGTCGCCGGGCGCCGACATCGGCGCCCGAGCGTCGCCGATCCGCGACATCGCGGGGGCGCTCGACGTCGCCGTCCGCACCCCTTCGCCTTGGAGGCGTCGGAGCCTCGGTCGGCGCTCACGGGCCCGGCTCCAGCATGTCGATCGCGAGCAGGCAGGTCTCGGCGGTGATGAACAGCCGCCGCCCGTCGAGGCCGCCGAGGGCGACGTTGCTCGCCGTCTTCGGGGTCGGGATGAAGCCGAGGCGCCTGGCGTCGGCGTCGTAGACGTGCAGCCCGTCGCCGGCGGTGCACCACAGCCAGCCCCTCGCATCGACGAGGAAGCCGTCGGGCACGCCGTGCTCGGTCTGGCAGAAGAAGCGGCGGTTCGCGAGCTCGCCGCCGGCGCGCACGTCGAACACCACCACCTCGTGCGTCGGCCCGCCGATCGAGCGCGAGGTGTCGGAGACGTAGAGCAGCAGCCCGTCGGGCGAGAAGGCGAGGCCGTTCGGCTGGTCGAAATCGGCGGCGCGGCGCAGCTCGCGGGTGAGGGGATCGAAGCGGTACAGGCTGCGGTGGTCGAGCTCGGGCGAGGCCAGGCAGCCCTGGCGCGGGAACAGCAAGCCGAAGACGGGATCGGTGAACCAGATCGCCCCGTCCGCCGCCACGGTGACGTCGTTGGGCGTGTTCAGCCGGCGGCCCTGATAGTGCGTGACGATCGGCACGGGGAAGCCGTCCGGCTCCTCGGAGCGGCTGATGCAGCGGCGCAGGTGCTCGCAGTGCACGAGCCGTCCCTCGGCGTCGATGCTGTTGCCGTTGACGAAGGGCACGGCGTCGATCAGCACCGTGACCTGGCCGTCGGGAGCCCACGCCAGCACGCGGCGGCCGGGAATGTCGGAGAAGGCGAGGTGCCCGCCCGAGGGGGTCGCCTGCCACACCGGCCCCTCGGAGTGCAGCAGCTGGTCGTAGAGCACCTTGAGCGTCGCCTGCGGGTCGAGCACTTCGGCGAGCCGGGGATCGTCGATCTGCACCCCCGCCGGCTGCTCCGCCGGCGGGCCGGCGCGGCGCAGCACGGTCGGGTTGGGGATCAGCGCGTCTGGCATCGGCGGCTCCGGGGCGACGGTCGGCTGCGCGTCAACGTCGCGGGGGCGATGGGGATGCGCGTCTCCCGGCGGACCCAGCGGGCGTCCCGCCTTCAAGCCGTCGAATGAGCGCCGCGCATGGCAGCTGCCCGGCCCGGAGCCGAATGGCCGGCGACACGTTCGCCGAGCCTGGTCAACGAAGGAACGGACCGATGAGCGACGGCGGGGACGGCAAGGGGATCGTGGCGCCGGGCGTGTTCGCGCCCTTCTCGCGGCGCCGGCTGGTCGGCGCCGGCGTGGCGGGGATCGGCATCGCCAGCCTGATCGCCGGCACCGCGCAGGCGCAATCGCTGTCGGCGACGAAGGCCGGCGAGGGCGATGGCAGCGCCGGCGATCCCGGCCCCGACAACCACGCGCTCTCCGCCCTCAACCCGGACTCGGTGACGCCGCCGGCGACCGACCACGGCTCGGTGCCGCAGTTCTGGAACTCGTTCTCGCTGTCGCACAGGCGCATCCAGGAGGGCGGCTGGGCGCGGCAGGTCAACGTCGTCGACTTCCCGATCTCGACGGAGATCGCCAGCGTCAACATGAAGCTGAACGCCGGCGGCATCCGCGAGCTGCACTGGCACGAGGCCAACGAGTGGGCGCTGATGCTGACCGGCGCGGCACGCCTCACCGCGATCGACTACGAGGGCCGCCCCTACGTCAAGGACGTCAAGGCCGGCGACCTGTGGTACTTCCCCGAGGGCCTGCCGCACTCGATCCAGGGCCTGGGGCCGGACGGCTGCGAGTTCCTGCTGGTGTTCGACGAGGGCAAGTTCTCGGAAGAGGACACGACGCTGCTCACCGACTGGCTGGCCCATACCCCGCGCGAGGTGCTGGCCAAGAACTTCGGCGTCGACCGGGGCAGGCTGGCGCCGCTCGACAAGCTGCCGCCGGAGGGGCGCTACATCTTCCCCGCCCCCGTGCCGCCGCCGCTGCGGCAGGACGCCTCGGCGATGACCAAGGACGTGTCGGCGAGCAGCATCGCCTTCGACTTCGCGATGAGCGAGATGCCGCCGACCAAGCAGGACGCCTCGGGCGAGGTGCGCATCGTCGACTCCGCCAAGTTCAAGGTCTCGAAGACGATGGCGATGGCGCACGTCCGGGTGAAGCCCGGCGCGATGCGCGAGCTGCACTGGCACACCAACGCCGCCGAATGGCAGTACTACATCGCGGGACAAGGCCGGATGACGGTGTTCGCCAACAAGGGGGATGCCCGCACGATGGACTTCCGCGCCGGCGACGTCGGCTACATCCCGGTCACCCTGCCGCACTACATCGAGAACACCGGCGACGAGGACCTCGTGTTCCTCGAGATGTTCAAGTCGCCGACCTACTCCGACGTGTCGCTGAACGAATGGCTGGCGGTGCTGCCGCCGGAGCTGGTGCGGCAGCACCTGGGCTTGGAGGAGACGGTGACGGCGTCCTTCCCGAAGAAGGACTACGCCGTGGTGCCGGCCAAGGCTTGAGAGGGCAATAATATACTTGACGCAGTGATCACCGCCCCATAGGGTGGCGCCATGTCGAGCGAACCCACCACCCTCATGGAAGCTATCCGCTACTTCGCGGACCCTGACGTCGCGCTCGACACGATGGTCAAGCTGCGCTGGCCGAACGGCGTGTGCTGCCCGACCTGCGGTCGGACCGATGTGCGCTTCGTCAAGACCCGCCGCGTTTGGGAGTGCAAGGAGGTCCACGCCAAGCGTCAGTTTTCGGCCAAGGTCGGGACCGTGTTCGAAGACTCGTCGCTCGGCCTCGACAAGTGGTTCGTCGCCATTTGGATGGTCGCCAACTGCAAGAACGGCGTGTCGTCCTACGAGGTGCATCGCGCGATCGGCGTGACGCAAAAGTCCGCTTGGTTCATGCTCCACCGCATCCGTCTTGCGATGCAAGCCGGGTCGCTGGTGAAGGCCGAGGGCCACGTCGAGGCCGACGAGACCTACGTCGGCGGGCTCGCGAAGAACATGCACAAGGACAAGCGCGAGTGGGTCATCAAGGGCACCGGCGGCGCCGGCAAGACGATCGTGATGGGCGTGCTGCAGCGTGCGGAGAAGGACGCCACCAGCCGCGTCCGCGCCCGCATCATCAAGGAGACCACCAAGGCGACGCTGCACGCCGAGGTCCGCGCCGCGGTGAAACCCGGCTCCCACCTCCACACCGACGCGGCCAAGGGCTACCGGGGCCTGTCCGACGACTTCAAGCACGGCGTCGTGGACCACGCCGTCGAGTACGTGCGCGGTAACGTCCACACCAACGGGCTTGAGAACTTCTGGTCGCTCTTGAAGCGCGGTCTCAAGGGCACCTACGTCAGCGTCGAGCCCTACCACCTGTTCCGCTACCTCGACGAGCAGGTGTTCCGCTTCAACGAGCGCGGCGACAACGACTATGGCCGCTTCCAATCCGTGCTATCGTGGGTGACGGGCATTCGCCTGACGTGGAGCGAGCTTGTCGGAAGCGGATCGGAAGTCATCGCCTGAAAGGCCGGACGACAGGGACGCGGCAAACGTCGAAAGTCCGATGCAGAAATTCGAGAGTCTCGCTCGGAACCTCTTGCGGGTCGACGTAAATCAACTTCGCGAAGAAAGAGAACAATACCAAGAAGCGCGTCCTCGACAATCAAAGAGGCCGACACTTCGCGCCGATTGACCCGCTATATCTTTTCTAAAAATCGAGCGTCATTCAGCAGCGGTGACGATGGCGAGAACTCTTCAAGCGACTCCAAAAAGTAGGTCGTATCTTTCTGATCTGTAGAAGCCACGCGTGATGCTACTGTAAGCTCCACAATATATACAGCTGGGATTTTTGCCGGATTAAGAGCTGTGATTGCTCGTTCAAAATTACCGGTTATTTTTCTATCGCCAATCATCATCACGAAATGTCTTTCGAACATATCGACATTTTGCAGCGTGCCGACTGTCAGAACTCTTTCCTTTGCAATGTACTGCCCAAGCATTCCGGACAAACTTACGACTTCCGCTGGCTGCAATCGCGCAAAGAGCACTCGGTCGCTTGCGCCGGTCCAGCGTATATCCGCGCCAAATCCTGACTTCGCGTTATCGCTTGCCCACCGCTGGGTCAGTCTAACTGCAGGGAGACCAACTTTCTCGACCATTTGATCTAAATCTTCCGCGTCGCGAACTGATAAGAGGGACAGTGTATTTTCCATTGCCACGCTCGGCGGAGAGTCAAAAAACAGATGCGGCTCCTCATCAACCGTGAGCATAAAGCCGAGCGATCCTGGATATGTGTATGCTATGCTTAAGCGAGTAGCATCGATTGATGCTTGCCCCACCTTAGCTCTCTGTCGAATGCCATTTTTAAGCGCGTGGTAGACGGTCGTATAGATTTCCTGAAACGTGCCGATTGCCGCCGCCACGCCCTGGACTATTGGGCCTCTGCCGGTTTCGAACTCGATCCTATAGCTACAGGCAAGCGTTCGCGTCCGCTTGATCTCCGCCTCAAACTGTTCAATGAGGCGATCACGATATTTCTCGATCGATTTCAAACTTACGAATGTAGAAGGATATTGCGGGAAGGACGCAGCTGTGCGTTCCGCGCGGGCAACAGCTTCCGACGCAGACCTGATTTCTTCCTCAAGATCACCGAGCACGCTCATGATGCATCACCAGCAATGTCTAGCGTTACGATTCCTTTCGGCTCATGCGTTGAGGTCCAACCCATCTTACCTACATAAAAACAATACTGGAAATGCGACTCGATGTAAAGTTCATGGTCAAGCGGATATGCGAAGTGCACGAACGTATGACAGTGCAAGTTCTTCTGAAATCCGGCGATGAACTCACGAACTGCTGCTTGTGTATGTGGCGGAGCGTCATTGAAAAACGTCCCATCACAAGCCAGGATTACATCTGCATCATTAGGATTAATTTTCTCGGTCGTAAAGCTTCCGTCGATCCAGAGCGTGCCAGTGACATCAGCCGAGGTAAGAAAATCTATAACAATCTCTAATCCAGCAAATATAGCAGCTCTTGTCGTGGAGGATGGAAACGCATCAACGCACTGCTTCCTGATCTCTTCCCGAGATAAAGAATGAAAGCCAAGCGCAAAAAGCGGAGGATATTCGGCTACCCCTGGTCTGCCCATACGCTTGCCGCGGTTGCGTTCCGTTAACGTCTACCATATCCACCGCTGGTAGAAGCGCTACATCAACACTCGCAACGCCGAGAGCCGTTGCCTGAATGCAACACCCATCCTGGTTGACAGCTGGGCCTGCGCACACGAGGAAGAGCCGTGGCGAGAAAGGGCACAACCGAGATCGGCTTCACGAACAAACATCGCCAGACCGTGACTGAGCGCACCGATCGCACCGGAACGGACCACGGGCAGAGGGTGTACATGCTTCGATGCGGCGACTGCGGATGCGACTACGGAGCCAATGGCTCGGACATCTGGCTACGGCGCTGCCCTAAATGCCAGAGGGGTCGCCCGGGCATTTAGCTTTGTTGTCATGATCCGTATCCTTCAAACCAATGTACATGCCAAGCGCCGCGGCAATAAAAACGATCCCGGATACCGCTTCATATACCGTTAGCAAGCGCGCCAGTCGATGGACTGGAACAATATCACCGTATCCTGTAGTAGTGATCGTAAGTCCACTGAGATAAAGAGCCTCAAAGTAATCGAATGATGCGCTTTTAAAGGAGTCGATCCCCAACCAGTGCTGCACCAAGCAAAACAATATTGCAAAGTGAAATATTAGCTCGACATAAGCTAGTGAAAGAAGGATTATTCGTCTCTCCGGGCCAATACACAAACGATTTGTGCTTTTTCCGCTGACCTTCTTCAAGACTTCGCCATAAAAGGCGAACACAAGCTCATTGATCCGGCTTGCGCTTATAGCAAAAATGATAACAAAAGCCAGTTTAATAACGTAATCTGTGCTAGCAACATGCCAAATTATGAGCGCAGTCGAAATGAAGACTTGGGAATAGAATATGAAATTCCAAATCATCAGACCGCTGAAATTATGGATTATCTTCCTGTCGATTAGAAATGCCGCCAACGCTCTTGTAGGAGAGAAGGGGAATGCGAGGAGACGGAGCATATCGAACGGGATGCCGTTGGCGACATGCCAATCCTATCTCGGGTTGTATGACTGCGCAAATGCGAAAAATGCGGGAACAGCTGCGCTACTGAGTCAGGTATACTGTCACCCAAATTAGGAAACTACCGGCTGGAGAAGCCGGTGCCGGATTTTCCGAATCCGGGCTAGGCTGGCAGCCCACGCTCGCCAGCAGGCCACGCACCCTTCCCATGACCGTCGATCACCGCGCGCTCAACGGCATCGACCTCAACCTGCTGGTGGCGCTCGACGCGCTGTTGTCCGAGCGCGGCGTCACCCGCGCCGCCGGCCGCCTCGGCATCACCCAGTCCGCGATGAGCAGCAGCCTCGCCCGCCTGCGCCGCCTGCTCGGCGACGAGCTTCTGACCCGCGCCGCCGACGGCATGCACATGACGCCGCGTGCCGCCGCGCTGGTGGCGCCGGTGCGCGGCGCCCTGCGCGAGTTCCAGGGGATCGTGACGCGGGAGGATGCCTTCGACCCGGCGAGCATCGAGCGCGCCTTCGCGATCGCTCTGCCGGGCAGCGTGGAGGTGCTGTTCGGCCCGCGGCTCCTCGCCTTCCTGCATCGCGAGGCGCCCGGCCTGCGCCTCACGCTGCGCCCCTTCGAGGACGACCGCGTGCTCGCCGACCTCGACGCCGACCGCCTCGACCTCGCCATCGGCCTGGTCACGCGGGGGCAGGCGCACCACAAGGCGCGCCCGCTCTATCGCTCCGGCTACCTCTGCCTGTTCAACGCCGACCTCCTCGGCGTCGCGGCGCCGATCTCGCTCGACGACTACCTCCGCTTCCCCCACATCATGACGAGCCTCACCGGCACCGACCGCGGCGTGGTCGACGAGGCGCTGGCCGTGATCGGCCGGACGCGCCGCCTCGCCGCGACCACGGCGCGCTTCGTCACCGTGCCCTACCTCGTGCGCGCCGCACCGGTGATCACCACCATGGTGGATGCCTTAGCGACGACCTTCGCGCAGCAGCTCGGGCTGACGGTGAGCCCGGTGCCGGTGCCCGTGCCCGATTTCCCGATCTCGATGCTGTGGCACGCCTCCTACGATGGCGACCCCGTGCACCGCTGGATGCGCGAGGCCCTGGTGCGGCTCGGCCGCGAGCACGCCGGCGCCGGGCCGGCGGACTGACCGGCGCCCTTCAGCGCTCGGTCGCCGGGCTCGCGCCGGCAACATCGACCGGGTGCGGGCTCGGCGAACGGCTCTCGGCATCGCGGGCGTGAAGCTCGGCGGGGTCCATCATGCGGACGGCGCCAACCGTCTCCAACGTGATCGCCTCCTGGGCCGAGGCGGCCGGTGCGCCCGCGGGCGCGACCAGCAGCAGAGCGAAGGCGAGCGAGACTTGGCTGAGGGTGCGGGACATCTTGGTTCTCCATCGTTGAGCCATCGGGCTCTTGATGGAGAAGCTGATGCGCGGCCTCCCATTCATCCACCAGATGCCGTCCATGACGAACATCGACGCGGTGGATACCGCGACAGTCGGCTCTGCTTTGCCGAGCTGCCCCTTCGCCGGCACGATGCTCCTGACGGCGCTGGGCGCGGTCGGCGCCTTCGTCCTGCATCCCGAGCGGCGGTTCGCCGCCACGGCCTCCGTTGCGCCGCCGCCGAGCGAGGGGCATAGTCCGCCGATGCTGACACAAGCTCCGCAGGGCTGAGGCGACGATGTCGCGAGGTTTTGGCGCGCCCGAGCGGCCTTCATCGGTCGAGCCGGGCGATCCCGCGTTGGAGAAGGCGCTGCGCCGCGCGGTCGAGGGCGAGGTCAAGTTCGGGCGCGGCGATCGCGGCCGCTACGCCACCGACGCCTCGATCTACCAGGTCGAGCCGCTCGGCGTGGTGGTGCCGAAGACCGTGGCCGACCTCGCGGCGACGCTCGCCATCGCCCGCGAGCACGGCGTGCCGATCCTGCCGCGCGGCGGCGGCACCAGCCAGTGCGGGCAGACCGTCAACCGCGCGATCGTGCTCGACTGCACCGTGCACCTGCGCCGCGTGCTCGATGTCGATCCCTCTGCGCGGACCGCCCTGGTCGAGCCCGGCCTCGTGCTCGGCCACCTCAACGCGGCGGTGAAGGGGCACGGGCTGTTTTTCCCCGTCGACCCGTCGACGCACAGCCGCTGCACGATCGCCAGCACGTTGT
>CALMRL010000160.1 GCA_937873345.1 uncultured Beijerinckiaceae bacterium
GCCCGACGGGCAATACCGGGGCGGCCGGACCCGCCGGCGCGATTGGCGCGACCGGACCCGCCGGTGCAACCGGCCCTCAGGGTGCTGCAGGGGCGACAGGCGCAGCAGGGGCCAACGGTTCGCCTGGTGCGACGGGTCCGGCGGGGGCGACGGGTCCGACGGGTCCGACGGGTCCGACGGGTCCGACGGGAGCCACCGGTGCGGCAGGACCACAAGGCAACCCCGGCAACCGCAACCTCATCATCAACGGCAACTTCAGCTTCAATCAGCGTGGCTACGCGAGCGGCGCGGTGCTCGGCGCTCAGAAATACGGCCACGATCGCTGGCGCGACAACTTCAGCGGCACGGCCTCCTATACCTTCACGACGAGCGGGGCCGACACGACGATCACCATCACGGCCGGGACGCTGACCCAGGTCATCGAGGGAACCTTCGTCGCCGGCGGAGGCTACGTCCTCTCCTGGACGGGCACCGCGCAAATGTCCGTGTCGCTGACCAACAGCGGCGGCGCGAACAAAGTCTCCTCGGGTTTCTCCCCGCTGGCGGTCGGCGACGTGAAACCGGGAACGAACGTCGCGATCAGCAACGCCTCGAACGGGACCGTCGGCTTGGTGCAGTTCGAGGCCGGCGCTACGCCGAGCACCTTCGAGCGGCGCCTCCCCGGCGCGGAGCTCGCGCTGTGCCAGCGGTACTACGAGGTCCTCGGCGCCGGCATCTGCGGCTTCGTGACGAGCGCGACGGCGGTGTTCCTCGCCGGCCGCTACGCGGTGCAGAAGAAGGCGTCCCCGACGCTGGCTCTGACGAAGACGAACCCCGCCATCGTCAGCTCCGCGGGCTACACCACCGGATCGGGCTCAGCGATCGCCTCGGGGAGCGCGGCGTGCGACGCCACCGGCTTCGCCTTCCAGTTGAACGGCTACGCCAGCCTTTCCGTGGGGTCCGGCGTCGTCACCAATGACGTCGGCATCCTCACGGCGGAGTCGGAGCTATGAGCGACTATCGCCTGGGCAGCGGAGGCTCGGTCATCCGCGCCAGCGACGGCGCCGTGATCCCGCCCGATCCCGGCAACCGCGACTACGCCGCCTTCCAGGGCTGGCAGGCTCAGGGCGGCACGCCTGATCCGGCGCCGGCGGCGAGCGCGGTGCCCGGGCAGATCACCAACTTCCAGGCCCGCGCGCAGATGATCGCCGACGGCAACTTCGACGCGGTGAACAAGACGATCGAGGGGTCGGGCAACGCGACGGCGATCGCCGCGTGGGACTACGCCAACGTCTTCCTGCGCTCGAGCCCCTTCATCGCCATGCTGATGGGTAACACGCCCTACAGTACGGACGCCCTGGTCGACGCGCTGTTCGAGAACGCGAGCAAGATCACCTGACCTGACACCGCGGCCTCGTGGCCACATCCTGCGCGCCCCGCTGGCTCCGGCCGGCGGGGCGCTTTCGCGTTTCAGCGCTTCGTTTCGATCAGGAGGGCCTTGCCATCAGCAGTACGGACGAAGCATGCGGTGTCAGCGGATGTTCCGCAGCCGGCACCAGGACTCACACTCTGAGCCACCGCTGGCATTTTTGCGTTCTGCGCCACCAATGCCATCAGCGCAACCGCGATGACGGACAGGACGAATTTCGTGTAGCGATCCATGGCAACGTTCCTCCGGTCGTCCAACGCCGACCGTGCAGGAACCGTTCTCAAGCGCTACCTGGTCCAATCGGCTTGTCTGCCCGCTTCCACGGCAGCTTGCCAGCTTCCCGCGCCAGCTTCTCACCGAGGCGGGCGAGCGGCCCGCCGCCGCCCTCGCTGGCCGCACCGGCGTGCCATTGCCGTCGATTGCGAAGTACCGCTTCTGCCCCGTGAGCAGAGTTACCAGCTTGTCGATCGCACCGGTCACACCCTACGCCGGCTCGTAGGCAGGGTCAGAGAGCGCACCGTGATCTACATCTCGATCATCGCATCGCGGGCGCAGCGGAATGCGGCGATGGTGAATACGAGTCTATCGGCAACCTCAGGCTTCTTCCGAAAGACGATGAGTTATTCCCGCGCTTAACTGGCATGAATTTCCATAAAGTACATTCACAAAAGGCTGTGCCGCAGCAAGAGATGGGGTAGACCCACTACGAGACCATAAGAAAACGAACACAAGTTCCTAGTATGCTTTTAGATTTAGCCTATCGATGGAGGATTTACATCTATTCCGGCAACTCGGGGAAAGCCTCGTGTGAGACAGCTAGGATCTCTGTTGATGGGATGCTCTCCGTCCTGCTGGTCCTCTTCGCAGATATGAGCTACAGCCGCGCCAAAGGCTTCCGCAAGAATAAGACCTGCCTCTAGCTTTGTTGTTGCCCTCTCATTGCGCGTAAGCCCAGCAGCAAGGTTAATCTCAAAGTCAACATGGCTTTCTTCGCCGCCTTCAGGTTGATGCGTAAGGGAGATAACATAGTCATTCCCTGACAAAACCATAGCAGAGACCTCAGCCGTCCGAAATCCACAATAGTATCTACGTTTTGGACCAGGAGGGGGATTTCCCAAGCGAGTGTTCTGCCCACGCGCGATTTTGCAGCCAATACGATGAACGTCGCTATCTTTAGATGCAAGCCTTCTGATCACGCCTGACTCGCGTGGCGAATCGGGGAAGACGAAAAGAACCTCATCGACATGAATGCCGCTTATAAAAGCTTTTTTAAAAATGATGCATCTTGAGACTTCATCATCAGGAAGCACCTGCATGTATTCACCTGATGCTGCGAATATCGAATTGATGGACCTTGATATTTGACTTTTTCTTTAGAGTTGTTGTAAAAGATCTCACAACATACCCCACCTCACCATCTGTGACAGTGAGAGCATATCTTGTATTGCCAATCGCCCAAAGCATTGCAACGGCCTCACTACTGAGACGCGATAATTCCGGTGGCGCAAGACTTCTATTTGACAGCTGCCGCACGACGGCACGAGCGGTTTCGATTGCCGCGGGCTCGACAGCACCATCGTCATCAGTTTCATCCCGCAATGCATTTAGCTCATGGTCAATCTCTCTATATCTTTTTTTGGCAGCGTCGTTCTCGTAAAGAGACGTTCCTGGTGATGGCTCAATAAATGGAAGGTTCGGAATATAGGCGAGAGGACGACGCATTATGGTTGCCGATGCAAATCCAGCCAGCAATTGACGATGCACATCAACATCCGATCGATAGCGTTCAAGGATGTCGTCCACAGCTCGGTCGGCAAAAAAATACCTAGCGAGATTTGAGCTTTGGATAGGCCCGCCATCGCTCATCTTATCGCCTCGATACCACGGTCGCAGATGACAACGAGTTCTGAGCACGATTCAGCAAACATCGCAGAAGCATACTTAGATATATCGTTTGTAGTGACACTGTTTATATCAATTTTAAATGTCAGTTGAGGTATTAGCTTTGTAAGCTGGTCTCTCACATGGAGTGTATAATTCCCCGATTGCCATGTCATGACTCTATTCATCTCAAAGTGGGGTGGCGAGACAAACTCTCTTCTGACGTTTAGCTGACGCACACAGTCGAGAGCAGGTCGAGGAAACCATGCATCGCTTAAAGCTGTCAGACGTTCAGCAACCGCGTTCATGTCAGAATGGATTTCACTGAGATTGGCAATGAGTCCAAATCTTGTCACTCTTGTATTTGACAAAGCCTCCATTACAATTTCACGAAGAACAACTAAACCTTGCTCAACATTTGATATACGTGGCGGCTCTGACGTATTAATGATATCCGGCGCAGCTAAAAGAAAAAAGTCGAGGCGACCAAGCTGTGATTGGACCACTAAGCGGAAGCCGTTATGCGTCCCTTCGGCGATCGAGACAGAGAGGGGGGATATATCAGGTTTGATATACGAGGACGGCTGAGCGCCACCTACAACAGTCTTCCAAGCCTCCAGAGCGTCGAGCTGTGGTGCGCTCGGCAGAGGGAAGAGAACCGCTTGTATTTGATCGGCTTGCCAGATCATGTAGCCCTCGGGTGACGGCGTAGCTGCATGAGCACCTGCCTAGCATTTTTCCGTTAATAAGTCGCGGATGCCTATTGACCTAAAATGGCGAGACCGAGTGGTGCGAAACGCCAGACTGGCGTACCGCCATTGCGAACTGCCCTGATTTGTGCTGCCGGCCTAAGAAACGCCAGCAGCGACGATCTCCGTCCATCGTCGCCGCTGCAGTATCTCTCCGCGCCGCCCTCAACGGCGTCTCGACCATCGGGTCCGCAGTTAAGCCGCCCGCGGCCACAGCTCAAAAAAGCGGAGGGGGGGGATGCGGCTGTAGCGCTCTCCCGCTAGCCCCCCGAGCTGAGCGACCCCCGATGTCACCGGAGCTTCAGCCATCAGCGAAGCGAATGAGGCCTTCTACAAACCATTTGACAAACTGGTCTCCGCCGGTAGCGGCGGACCAAGCAAAAGAACAAGCAAAATCAATTGGCTGGGGGACCTGGATTCGAACCAAGATTAACGGAGTCAGAGTCCGCTGTTCTACCGTTGAACTATCCCCCAAGGCATCGCGAGCAGCTGCGCCTCGCGAGCGGGACGCTGCTGATTAGGGAACCGGTGCGACCCTGTCAACGCCGGCCGGCTGCCGGTCTCCGCTAGTTCAGCCGCGCCGCCCTGACCTGGTAGGCGCCGTCGTTGGCGCGGATGAACATCTCGTCGACCTGGGGATGGCGCACAGGGTCGCCCGATTCGTCGGCGAGCAGGTTCTGCTCGGAGACGTAGGCGACGTACTCCGTCTCGGCGTTCTCGGCGTAGAGGTGGTAGAAGGGTTGGTCCTTGCGCGGTCGCACGTCCTCGGGAATCGCCTGCCACCACTCCTCGGTGTTGCTGAACTCGGGATCGACGTCATAGACGATGCCGCGGAAGGCGTACTTCCGGTGCTTGACGACCTGCCCGATCCCGAATTTGGCGGTATGCGGCTTCATCGAACCTGCTGGCGAACGCGAGAATGCGCTTCCGCGCACGGCCTTGGAAGCTGGGGTGGGGTAGCCATCGGGTAAAATCTTGTCAATCTCTCGACCGGCGGGACGGAAGGGACGACCATGGCATCGCGCGCGCACGATCCGGCGACCTCGGATGCGTCCTTGTCGTCACGGTTCCCCGTCGAGCTGCTGACGGCCCGCGAGATGGCGGAGGCCGACCGGCTCGCCGCCGTTGTTGCCGGGTCCGCACATCACCAGGATGCGGCCCGCCG